>CBDUZQ010000096.1:0-8426 GCA_965371755.1 uncultured bacterium | reverse complement strand
CTCTGGCGCACGGCCGTCCCGATCGACCAGCCGCATTGGATTGTCTTCAGCGTAAGTATAAGCCCCAAGCAGCGCAGGGTCACTTATGGGCGCTCTAGGTGATTGCACGAGCAAGGGGTCTGTGCTGTAGAACAACTGCTCTCGCGGTTCATACCAGCGCGCCCCGAGATTATACAAGTTGCGGAACTCGTCATAGTAGCCACCACTGTACAGATAGGGCACACGGTGGATGTCACTGTGCTCAAGCACCCAGGTTTCGCCGCCAGGGAAGTATTGGAGAAACTCGAACACCTTGGTATTGGGATCGGTGACCAGATTGGTGCTGCCGAGCAGATCTTTGTGCAAGAAGTACAAAAATTTCTCGAACTCCTCCTCGGGCATCTGCCGCTTCGTCGCAACTCGTTCAGTGCCGGCCCAGAAGTGCTTCCAGGCTACAGTTCCATTGCGCACTGTGTAGAAGCGGTTGACAAACGATGTCTCGCCTTGCGGGCCGCGCTCGATGGCCAACCGGTCTTCGTCATCATAGGTGTAGCGAGTGGTGGCGCCTTGATCGGCTACGCTGGTAACCCGATCCTCCGCGTCCCAGGTGACCGTGCGGTTCTGCCCGCTATCATCATCGGTCCAGCCAGTCAGATTACCATTGGCATCGTACGTATAAGTCTGATTGCCGATATGGGTTGGCTGGTGCGCTTCCGCACCGTAGTCATACAGGTAATCATACGTCGTCTTATGCTGTACGATACCCTTCTTGGGGTTGTTGAATATGTTATCCGTCTGGCTCTTCTGCCTGATGTTGCCAAGATCGTCGTAGTCCAGGTCGTATGTATATTCGCGGCGCTTTCCAGGCGCGAAGTCGTAGGTCCCTTCGGCCGAAACCAGCCGGTAGAGATCGTCATACCTGAAGGTTTGCTGGCTGGTGCCGCCCATCAGATCCGGCACTGGGGTTGGCGCTGCATTTTCCAGCGCCAAAACATTGCCTACATCATCGTAGGTGTAGTTGAGGTCCTGCACTCGCCGGCCAGGCGCTTCGATGATCTGGCGCTGCATTCGCCGCGTCTCATCGTTGTAGCGCGTATCGGTTTCAACGCCGTTACCGCTTTCTTGGAACCTACGCGCGAGGAACTTGTCATACTCCTGCCGGTTGATGTAGGGATAGGCTGTGCTTGCCTTATCGCCCGCCAATGATGCGATGAGTCCTCCAGAGTCGTAGCCGTACGAGACAGTCTCCCCATCAGGATAGGTCATACTCTTACGCCGGCCCCACGTATCGAATTCCGCGGAGGTCGTCCAGGTCAGCCGTTCCTCCGTGTTATCGCTGAGGTTATGCACCAGCATCGTGGTTGTCTCTTCGACGACTTCACCTAAACGGCCGAATTTACGTGTTTGGTCACGGGCGCCATCCAGCACCCGTACGATACGTCCAGTCCCATTGTTGGCGGCTCCGTCCCCACCATACTCATAAGTTACGTCCGGCGTTCCATCTTTGTAAGAGATGCCCACTAAGCGGTCAAAATCATAGCTGTAGCTGATCTCACTGCCGCTGGCGCGTAGATTTGGCGTGACCTTGGCTATGACGTGGGAGGCGAGATCATAGTCTAGCTCCACTCTTCCACCATCCGGTGTCGTAGTGGCTGTGCGGCGACCTAGCAGGTCGTACTTGTGCGTCGTCTCATTCCCTTCCGGATCAATCGTCCGCGTCAAGCTCAGCATAGGATCATACTCATAGGTTGTCTGCAGAATATCTGAATCGTAATCGACCGAAACGGCAAGAACATTATTGTGCACGTCGCTGTATGAACGACGTGCATTGCCTAGTGGATCAATGCGCGTGGCCAGGAACATGGTTGTGCTGAACAAGGTCCCATCGTCGAAACCGTACGACGTCATGATGATCGAGCCGCTCGGAACCGTGACCTTCGTAGCACGATCTCTTAGGTCCCACTCGGTCAGCGTCGGGTTGACACTGTCGACACTCGTATTGTAAGTGCCGATACTGCCCAGTGGCTCCTCAATCGGGTACCACTCCTTGATGGCCCGGCCCAGCGTATCGAACTCGACAGCGCCGCCGACGATCATGACGTCCTCAGCTGCTTGACCCGCCCCACGGAAGAGGGTTGCATCCTGCTTGGTCTGCGTTTCCCGCCCAATCCCATCGAGGAAGCTGACCGTGTCAATCGTGTCTGCTGGATGGAACGCATCATAGTGATGCGCCAATCCGTAGGCGTAATTAGCTGCGGTCGGGAAGTATTCGAAGGTTACCGAGGCGTTGCCGGTGCCTTGTTCATACGGACCGGTGATCGAGGCCAACCGGCCTTGCGAGTCATAGGTGTAGGTTGTTAGCTGCCCGTTGGCGTCAGTCTGTGAGGCGATTTGGCCTGTTGCTCCGTGATATGTGGCCTCACCGGCTAATCCGTAGCTATCTTCAACCCGCGCGATGTCACTGTGCCGGTCGGCGTCAAAGATGTAAGTGACCTCGTACCGTTCTCCATCCGCGTTAGGCGGGTAGATAATGTGGTTATAGCTGCCCCAGGCGTTGAACTCGAGCTCGGTCAGCGCTTCGCCGCTGCCTGTATCTTCCCACAGTTTAGTGGCCGCGCCGTTGCCACAAAGCAGTTCCGCCCGGCGCGATCTGAGAACGTTGCCGTTTCCATCTCGGATCTCGATGGAGTCCGGTAAAGATACCCAGGTCGACGCCGTACAATCAGTGTAGGTCGTGGTGGCCACGACATCGTCATTGGCCAGGCCTGGTTCGCCTACATCTACCGTTTGGATAATATTCCCCAGAGCATCGTAGGTAAAGCTGTTCCAGGTACTCTTGGCAATCACGCCACCATCGTACCAACGGGACTCTGTCTTCACCAGCTGTGGGAATACGGTAAGTCCGAGGAGCCCAACACCGGCTGGATCGGGATCCAGATCGGCAAAGCCGCCGGTGTCGACGTCGATGAACTGCCAATCGTTTACCGTCTCCGCGAGCCGGGTACCCGACTCATTGAGCAAGGTCTCTCGGATCTGCAGTCCATTTTCGAAGACGGTTCCGTTGCGATATTCACGCTCGAAAGATCGCAGTACCGGCTCACCAGCAGTGGTAGCGTCACGCTGGCGTTCGGTCACGGTGGAATAACCCAGGAAATCCCGTTCCAGGGAATTGAAGGCGTTGCCCGCATATTCGTAGGTCGTCAACCGCAGGTCGGGCCCATCACCTGGACGGCCGTCGTTGACAACAACACGATTCATCACCCACTGCGAATACGGCTGGGTTGTCGTGTTGCCCATTCGCGCGTAGTCAACCTCAACCGTACCACCGAGGGGGTTGGCCACCGACTTAAGCAAGTTGGTGCGTCCCGTATTATTGAGCCTGACGAACATCTCGTGGTCATCTGTGCTGCCAACATGATCTGGATAGCCATCTCCGTTGACGTCGTTTAGCTCCAGCTCCTGGCGGCTCATGCCACCTTCATAATGGCCACCCGGATTGATGATCACGTAACAGCCGACCAGGCATAGGGGGCCAATACCGATGGTGATGTCGCCGCCGCCGCCAAGGCTTATACTTTCACTTATAGCGATTTTGTCATTGCGAAAGTTCCCGAAATCGATACCAGCTGAAAGGCCGGCGCCGGTGCCAAAACGGACCACCACCTCACCATTGCCATACCTCCGTAGTTGGTCGACCAGCCCGTCGCCGTTCAGGTCAACCCAAGTTGAACGTGATTCCTCATCAGAGGAGGCCAAAGAGACACCGCCAGCAAAGGCCAGGCTGCCGGTGCTAAATCCGAGGGTCGGTCCGACACTAAATGAGAAGCTGTCTCCCGACTCGAAACTGCTGCCGCCCCAGGCGACTTCGTTGGAATCAAAAGCGTAACCAAGATTGAAGAACACGCCGATGCTGCCATCCTTGTATACCTTGATGCGGTCCGGCAGGCCATCCCCGTTGATGTCGGCTAGTTCACTCTCGAGTAGGTCATCAATGGGTGAATCCTCGTCAGTGTTGGTCGAGGACCAGCCGAGTCCGCCGGATAACCCTAGAGAAACCCCGGTCTGCGAGTCGTCACCGGAATCGGCGGAGCCATTATCCCCTTTACCGGAACCACTGCGCCGATTTTGGCCGCTGACCGGCACGATATCTTGTGACGTGTTGGCATCCCCCTTGGAGTCAGCCTTGATCTCCGCCGCGGTGCCACCGCCGCCGATCGTCTGGGTTGTCGTACTGTCCTCGCGCACATTGTCGCTGAGTTGGGAGAGCGAGGTTGAACTACTGTCCATCCCCCCGCGTACCGTCGTGTACTGCACGCCGCCATTCCCTAAAATGTCCGGGAACTGGTCCCCATTCATGTCGAAGAAGTCGATGACCCCTTCACTGGTGCCCCAGGCATAGGAACCGGTAAACCCGCCAATTCCAGCGGCGATGGCATCAGCCTCGGTTAGGCTGAACCGGGCTACCGCGCGAGCCCCGAGGAGATCGTTAGAACCTGGTAAGCCGATGCTGTCTGGTCCAACCCTTGAACTGCCGGCACCGCCCCCCGAGCCAAAGAGATTCTCTTTTGTACCAATCCACTTTAGAGCGACCACAGTGCCCGTCCCCTCGTCAATCTCGACGTATGGGGCATAGATAAATGACTTGCCCTGAAGCGGGTTGTTGTAGTTGGGATCGACATCATCTGAGGTGGGGTATTCGATGCTGGGATCGACCGCAGGCTCTGATTGTGGATAGTCATTTTTGTCGAAGATGAGGTTATTCTCGACGATGGGAGAGGTCGCCAGGCTTCCATCGCCGTTATAACCGGCGATCCCCCAACCCCGGTAATGCATTGGGAAAACAGTCTCGGGGATGTAGGCCCAATGGCGGGTTAGTGGATACACTAAAGGTGGGATCGGGAAACCTGGGTACGGGTTGATTGTTCCCCATGCTTCGGCCAATCTGGGTTGGGCCATGGAGAGGTCGAACCAATACTCGGTGTCTTTCTCAATAGAGACGATGAAGGTCGCTGGGATGGCATTGGTCACAAAACCGTTGACAACTGTCAAAGTCTGTTTGCCAACAAGCTCTGCCGGTGGATCACCAGCCGCTGCTGGGGCGATCTTCTTTTTCACCGTCACAGAGATGGTGCCATCCTCCAATGTTGGAGAGAATTGAAGGTAAGGGATCACGTTGATAACGACTGTTCCACTAACCGGCGCTGTCCAGGTTGCCTGCGGACCCATAAGATCGTTTCCTGGATACATTTGGATGTCGACCGGGGCGTTGAGGTCTAGCGTTGGGTTACCGTTTTCATCGACGACCACTACCGGATTCCCATTGTCCGTTGCCGACAGATAATAAAGACGCGGTAGCCATGAAAAAGAGGAGAGGTTGACTGGGGAGTCGATCTTGAGTCGCAGCTGGATCTCATCCTGACTGGCGACAATGAAATCTGTTGAGATCGGGGTGATGCCCGTGGCGTCCCGCGCAATGGTCGTCGAGGAACCGACAACCACACCATTCTTGATAATCTGAATAGTGATGTCGTCGGTTGTTTTGCGGAGTTTTTCAAAATCCCCTGCAACGCGAACGCTTCCATCAAGGGGGGCGATGGCCATGATCTCCGTACGACCCCCCAGGGTGAAATCTTCCGATGCCTGGTAACGGTAGATGTCGAGGCCATTGGCGTCTTGGGTGGGGGAGACACCAGTAGAGGAGGCGCCGGTGGAGGAAACACCGGAGGAGACAATCAGCGGAAGCCAAGAGACCTCGTGCAAGGCGCCGTCATCGATTGATTGCTCGTGGAAGTAGATGTCATCGCCGCGATCGCTCCCCTCAAGGGGGGCAGTGGCCACGATGTCCGTACGACCATCCAGGGTGATATCTTTCGATGCCTGGTAACGGGAGATGTCGAGGCTATTGGCGTTTAGGGTGGAGGAGACGCTGGTGTAGACAATCAGCGGATCCCAAGAGACCTCGTCCGAGGCGCCGTCGTCGATTGATTGCAAGCGAAAGTAAATGTCATCACCGCGGGTGACGGCAACGCTGGACACGCCGGAAGGCATCTTGGCATTGTAATCCGTGCCGCCGATGGTCGTGTTCCACAGCTCCGTGCCCTCGCGCTGAATGGCAACCCGGACGCCGTCGCCGGTGATATCCCCGGCGCCAGGCGGCAGGAGCTGTACATCACCGGTGATGCTGACTGCACCAGTGAAAGGTGCGCGCCAACGTCGCAAGGTGTCCTGCAATGGTGCCTGTTCGCGCTGCTGGGCTTCGATGTCATCAAAACCGGCTAGCACACTTGAATCTACCGATCCACTATCGATCGGAACGGCCGTCCCCGCACTATTTGTGGTGAAAACCGGGATGCCTCCGCTGCCGACACTGTTGAAGTAGACCGTGCCGTTGTCGACGAAGTCAGGCAGCCCATCGGCGTTGACATCGATAAAATATTCCTTGCCCCACGACCAGGACCAGGCATGGTTGTACATGACGTTGATGCCGAAGTAAGCTTCGGGGCCGATGCCGAAAGTGAAGCTGCTTTCGCGGGAAAGGTTGTTGATGCCCATAACAATTTGTTTCGGACCAAAGGTGGTGCCACCGTTTGGTCCGGAACTGTTCAGGCGATATTTTACGCTGCCTCCCTCTTCGAAAACCTTATCAGGGAGGTTGTCCCCGTTGATGTCGAAAAACTCCAGGCGCGAAAAGCCGTCTCCGCCGCCCACGACAAAGGCGCCACCGGCGGAAAAGTCTTTCTGGGGCGACCATGGGTTGAAGCCAATGTAAGCACGGCCGTCACCGCCGTGGGACTCGGCACCACTAAGGGCGCTGGCGGAGCTGTCTCCAAGCGCGCCGAGATCGATGCCGTCGCCGACACCGTCTCTTCCAGTATTCCAGCTTGATTCAGTTGCAAATCCTACGTACTTGGATCCGTTTCGCACATCGTCATAGTAATCGAAGGTATGCCTGGCGTATTCGACTCCGTCGGAGCCGGCCTGGACAACGCTTTCTAAAAGAGTCTTGCTGAAAGCCCCTTCGCTGTAATTGAGAATGAAGCGCCGGGCCAGTATGCCACGGTGGTAGATCTCGACGTGGCGCAGCAAGTCGGCCGTTACGCGGAGAAAGCCACCACGGCCGTCGATGGTAACATCCGGTCGTCGCGACTCACCCAGTTGAGAATCGCGTACAAAACGAACCTCGTAAGCGGGGTCGTCGATAAGGCCGGAAGCAACCGTGCCAGTATAGAGAATCGACGACAGGTAAAGTTCTCGGCCGATGGCGATGTTTCTCGATCCAACGCCGGCGCCGGTGACCAGGCTATAGTTAAAGGACATCGTGTTGTTGCTGATGTCGCGAACCTGCTTCAAGGCCCAGCTGAATCCATTGCCGCTGTGGTCAGCCAGGATCGCCGCCGCATCGCGGCCTCCTTCCGGCGTTCCGCCGTAATAACGGTTCGTGCCTGATTTATCGGTGACCTCCCACCAGTAGGAGCCTGGCCCACTACCATGGCGTAAAACGCGCTCAAACTCGCCTTCAATTCGGCGTTTGAACTCCCTGTTCGCCTGGCGGTTCAACAGGGTAGAGCGAACGGCCGTCGGCGAGAGGACTTCACCATCAAGCATGTAAGTCTCACTCTCTTTGGCCGGATCGTAGTGCGGGACACCCCACCGCGTGTCAATCGTCACCTCACCCACTGAAATGTCCCAACCAAATCCGGTCCAACTGTTATCGGCGCCGGAACTATAAGTCAGCGACAGATCAGGCTGCATGCCTGCACGACCGGGTGGCACGGACAGCGCATGAGCGATCTGCGCGTCCCCTTGATTATTGGCAAGCGGAGGCTGAATCAGATCGATCTGTGCCGCAGGATCCGCGTATTGCAGGCCATCGAGACCGGTGGATCCCAATCCGTCGGGCGTCTTCTGTGATTCCCGCATCAGCGTGGCGGAATCCGCGCCGGAGAGCAAGTCTGCATGGGAAGTTCGAGAGTCCGATCCGATCACAAATACCGCCACTGCCACGACGAAAAGAAGAGCATACTTAATCGTGCTACGCTTAATGGGCATCTTCATGGAACCTCCTCTTGAGTGGAGTATTGCTTTATTTTTTCATAATGATCGCGTTGGCAGAGAGAGTAGGGATACTTAACCGGGCAACCACCGGGTTTTCATTTTCATTGTTTTGCGAGTTGACTGTAAAGTTTGACGCAGCTTGAAATCCCACTGCATGGATATGATGAGCATGCTCCAAGGATGACAAGGGTGACAATAGCTTCAGATTTGGAACAACCACATGAAGTAGTGACACAATACACTCCCCAGAAAGCTCACCAGATGACAAGGAGTACTGTCACTATTGTACTATATTTCACCCAGTTCTTCAACACGGATGGTAAATGCCACGGTAACATTATTCTTGAGGCAACGACTCTCTCTTCGGTAACATTTTCTAATGAGGCAACACG
>CBDUZQ010000095.1:0-8446 GCA_965371755.1 uncultured bacterium | reverse complement strand
CTTGGACCCGCTGATTAAGAGTCAGCTGCTCTACCAACTGAGCTAATGGCGCACAAGTAAACTTGTTCTATTGGCAAGCTTGTCTTATGGCTTGCCTGCGTAATCTTCGATATCCAAAGAGCCATGCATCCCGGGGCGCGAAGCCCCAAGAGGCGCTGCAATATAATTACCTTGGCAGATGACGCAAGTGTTTTTGCGCGGCCACCACAAGTCGGGATTGAACCATTGATACCCGGACGAACGGCCGGCCCACACGTGATCCGGGAACCTCGACCCCGTTACCCCTGTTTCTACCACTGCAAACAAATACCTTGCTATCGGTCGGCGGAAAGCTATATTTAAGGCTGGAAAGGAACGGCTGTTCAAGTTTTGAGCAGCTATGCCGATAAAACAAGGAGTAAGTTTGCTTAGTAATTGGCCCATTTTGATGGCCGGCGGAGAAACAGGCGGCGGCGGGATGTTCACGCTAGTCTGGTTTGGACTGATTTTCGTCCTCATGTATTTGCTGCTGATCCGGCCACAAAGAAAGAAACAGAAAGAACATAAACAACTCCTTTCTGATCTCAAGAAGGGAGACAAAGTGGTAACCTCAGGCGGAATGTTCGGGATTATTTTTGCCATCGATGAAGAGCGTGGCCGAGTAGTATTGAAGATCGGCAACGACGTCCGGATGGAATTCTTGAAATCCTCAATTGCCGCCAAGGTGGACTAATAGTTTTAGGAGTACCGTGTGTCTGAGCGACGGATCGTCATATACGGCGAGGCTGTCCTGCGGGAAGTTTCCGAAGCGGTTGACGAGATCAACCAGCAAGTGAAAGATTTGGTGTCCGATTTGGTGGACACGCTCAAAAAAGCTAAGGGTCTGGGCCTTTCAGCCGTCCAGATCGGCGTCTTGAAGCGCGTTTTTATTGTCGATTTGTCAGCGGTCGATTTGACCGAAACCCTCAGAGTGTTTATCAACCCGGAGATACTCGAAACGAACGGCGAAGCCGAAATGGAGGAGGGCTGCCTGTCGTTCCCGGGGATTTATCAGAAGATCGTCCGTCCCGCCGTGGTTAAGGTGAAGGCGACGGACCTGGAAGGACGCGAGTTTGTGCTTGAGACCACTGGTATGGCCGCTCGCGCTATCCTTCACGAGTACGATCATCTCGAGGGCAAACTGTACGTCGAACGCATGACGCCGCTGACCCGCACCCTATTGAAGGGCCGTCTCAAGAAGCTGGCCAAATCTTCCTGCGCGGCATAGCTGCCGCCCGCTCGCGGGCAGGTGATACCCTGCCCGACCACATTGCCGACCGGTTCGGCGCACGGTAGACATCAGAAATGCGAATAGTGTACATGGGTACGCCGGCGTTTGCCTGTAAACCATTGGTGGCACTGCAAGAAAGCAGCCACGAACTACTGGCCGTCGTCACCGGCAGCGACAAACGTCGCGGCCGCGGCAAGGATACCTGTCCCACTGAAGTGTGTGACACGGCCGACGAGATCGGTTTGCCGGTAATCAAGGCCAAGTCGCTGAAAAGCGACGAGCTGTATGCCAAACTGGCCGCCTTGCAGCCGGACCTTTTTGTGGTGGTGGCTTTCCGGATTCTTCCGGAGAAGCTGTTCAGTTTGCCGACACACGGCTCG
Organism: uncultured bacterium; assembly: GCA_965371755.1. GTDB lineage: Bacteria > Zixibacteria > MSB-5A5 > GN15 > FEB-12 > JAJRTA01. The sequence goes on along the minus strand of CBDUZQ010000095.1, from coordinate 6,817 downwards.
ATCAACCTGCACGCCTCGCTTTTGCCCAAGTATCGCGGCGCCGCCCCGATCAACTGGGCTTTGATCAACGGCGAGAAAGAGTCTGGTTTGACCAGCTTCTTTCTGAATAAGCAGGTCGATACCGGCAACGTGATTTTGCAAGAACGGATCGCCATCAATGATGATGACAACTTCGATTCGTTGGCCACTCGGTTTTCGGATCTGTCCGGACCGTTTTTGCTGAAAACGCTCGACTTGATTGAGCAACCGGGTTTCAAACCACAAGGGCAGGATGAGCAGGCGGCCACACCGGCGCCGAAACTCCATTCGTTCGGTTGCACAATAGATTTCGGTTTCCCGGCTGAAAATGTTCGTAACTTCATCCGCGGGCTTTCCACTCAACCGGGCGCCACTACCACTTTTCGAGATAAGAATGTTAAGATCCTCAGCAGCCGCGTTGCCGATAGTATTGGCGGCCTTGCCACCCGCCCCGGCAGTGTCCTGCCGGACAAGAAGCGGCTATTGATTCAGTGTGCCGGATCGGCCATTGAGATTACCTCGCTGATACTCCAGGGCAAGAAGGAGATGGATGGTTGCTCGTTTATCAACGGTTTCCGTCCTCAGCCCGGAGAGTTGTTCGGTGAGGTTTCACCAGGGGAGAAGGAGAAGATTTGAAAAAGGAATTGTTAGTAAACTCGACTGAGTACGAAACCAGAGTCGCCATTATCGAAGACGGCAGGCTTGTTGAACTGCAAGTCGAACGGGCCGATGCCGACCGGATGGCCGGCGATATTTACAAAGGTGTGATCAAGACGGTGCTGCCTGGGATGCAGGCGGCCTTTGTCGATATCGGATTTGAAAAAGCGGCCTACCTGCACTCATCCGACGTCGGCAAGGTGTACGGACGCCACGGCGACTCCGAAGCAGTCGATGAAGAAGCCCCGGCTGAGATAGTTCGCAAGACTCGTCGCGCCGGTATTGAAACCGTCCTCAAACGGGGTCAGGAGGTACTGGTCCAGGTTATCAAGGAACCGATCTCCACTAAGGGACCGCGCGTCGCCACCGAGATTTCGATTCCCGGGCGTTTCATGGTGTTGATCCCCGACGATGACCATATCCGCGTATCCAAGCGGATCTCCAATTGGGCGGAGAAAAAGCGGCTCCGTAAGGCGGTGGCCCCACTCAGACCGGAAGGGTTCGGTCTGATCCTGAGGACCGAAGCCGAGGGTAAGGGCGAGCGTGAATTCGCCGCTGATATCAAACGGGTCATGAAGCTGTGGGTACGTCTCAAGAAAAAAGCCGACAGCTCAAAGGCGCCGGCTTTGATCCACAAGGAGGCGGAAGTGACCGTGTCGCGGATTCGCGACATTTTCACCGACGACGTACGCAAGCTGATTGTGGACAACCGAGATGATTACAAGAAGATCATCAGCTACGCCCGGCAGGTTGCCCCGCACCTTAAGAACCGTGTCGAATTGTACAAGGGGGAACTCCCATTGTTCGATCTGTACAATCTCGAACCGGAAATCGAAAAGATGTTAGAGCGCAAGGTCTGGATCAAGAAGGGCGCCTATCTGATAATCGACCAGACCGAGGCGATGGTGACGATCGATGTCAACACCGGTCGGTTTGTCGGGCGCAGAGATCAGGAAAAGACAATCTTTGAAACGAACATCCAGGCGGCCCGCGAAGCGGCGCGACAGATTCGTTTACGCGACATCGGCGGGCTGATTGTCTGCGACTTCATCGATATGTACAATCGCGACAATCGTCGCAAACTGTACGAAGAGTTCAAGCGCTGCTTTGAACTGGATCGCGCCAAACGGGCTATCAATCCGGTAACCGATTTCGGCCTTATCGAAATGACCCGCGAACGCATCCGACCGTCACACATGCACCAACTGTCGGAACCATGTCCATACTGCGCCGGGCGCGGCCGGATTATCTCCAAGGAGAACATGGCCACCAAGGTCGAACGATGGTTCAAGCGAGCCAAGGCCGACCGTGAGTTCACATCGTACCATCTGGTGATAAACCCCGAACTGGCTGAGTCGATGATTGACAACGGTACCGACCGGGTGGCGCGGTTGATGAAAGCGCACCGGTTCAAGATAAACGTCGTGCGCGACGCCACTATGCCGATTCCGGAGTACAAAGTATACGACGCCGGCACCAACGAGGAGATCACCGAGCGGTATTTGGTGTAGTCCCGTGGGCGGCAGACGCCCTCGTCTGCCCCAAAGTACACTGTGCAGTCAGCCGTCTCTGGCTGACTGCATTCTCTTTGTCGGTAGCCGCCTCCCGCTCGTAGTGGCATCTTCGGATTCGGCCACAAAAACCCGCAGAGTCTGAAGACTCTGCGGGCACAGGCAAGCCTGTCTTTCGCGCTACGCGCGCTTACTTTCTACAGGAGAGCCGGCCGACCGGCTACGCGACCGTCACCTCTTCACAAAGATAAACGTCCTGAATCGCGTTCAGCAATTCGACGCCGTCCTTCATCGGCTTCTGGAAGGCTTTGCGACCGGAGATCATCCCCATGCCACCAGCGCGTTTGTTGACCACGGCGGTGCGCACCGCCTGAGCCAGATCGCTGTCACCGGAACCGGTCGAAGCGCCACCGGAGTTGATCAGACCGGCGCGACCCATGTAGCAGTTGGCTACTTGATAGCGTGTGAGGTCGATCGGATTGTCGGTGGTCAGTTCGTTATACACTTTCTTGTGCGTCTTTGCAAACTTGATAGCGTTGAACCCGCCGTTGCACTCGGGCGCTTTCTGCTTGATGATATCGGCCTCAACCGTCACGCCAAGATGGTTGGCTTGCCCGGTCATGTCGGCCGCGGTGTGATAATCAGTGCCCTCGTGTTTGAATGCAGAGTTGCGCAGGTAGCACCACAGCACGGTGAACATCCCCAACTCATGGGCCAGGGAGAACGCTTCGGTAACTTCCTGAATCTGGCGCATCCCCTCCTCTGCTCCAAAGTAAACCGTGGCGCCAACACCGACCGCCCCCATGTTGAAAGCGTTCTCGACGGTTGAAAACATCACCTGGTCATACTTGGTCGGATAGGTCATCAGTTCGTTGTGGTTCAGCTTCAGAATGAACGGGATCTTGTAGGCGTACTTGCGTGCTATTGAACCCAGCACACCGTAAGTCGACGCCACTCCGTTGCAACCACCTTCGATAGCCAGTTCGACAATCTTCGAGGGATCGAAGTAGTCCGGGTTGGGGGCAAACGACGCTCCGCCGGTGTGCTCGATACCCTGATCGACCGGCAAAATCGACAGGTAGCCGGTGCCGGCCAAGCGACCGTTGTTGAACAGCCAGTTCAGCGAACGCATTGTCGCCGGTGTGCGATCCGACTGCGCCACCACCCGGTCGATAAAATCCGAACCCGGCAGATGCAGGCGTGACTTCGGTATTCCCTTGCACTCGTAACTCAGAAGGGGTTTATCCTCGCCCAACAGTTGCTCGATCTTGTTGATCATGGCAGAATCTCCTATGGCTTGTACTTCCACACTTTGCGCCCAAAAAAAACAGTTCAACCCCCAAAAGCAATGCTAAAGGATTGGCAAAGCCACTTTTTTGTAGGCTTGACGCCCGTGCCGGTGGATAAAGGGAGGTTGGCTGGCCGTTGACCCATTCTGGGAGCCGGGTAACTCCATCTGCAATACTCCTTTCCAATCGACGAGACATTGGCTACACTTACCGCGAGTTCCTGATAACTCATACAGGCGTAAGACCTCATGAACACCCGGCCTAAGGCCTACCGAGCATGCTCGGGAAACCCAGCAATATGGATAATTAACCAATAATTACTGAAGGAGTGAGTGATGGAAAACATACTTGAAAAGCTCATGGAATGGGGTGCCTTGTATGGCACCAAGGTTATCGGTGCTGTTGTCATTCTTGTGCTGGGGCGACTGCTGACAACTTTCTTTGCCAATCTTGTGGAGCGTCTGATGGAGAAGAGCAGAGCCGATCGTACCTTGACAGCTTTCGTAAGGAATCTGACAAGGGTATCGCTGCTGGTTTTCATAGTCATAGCAGCTTTGGGAGCTTTGGGGGTGGAGACCACGTCATTGATTGCTGTGATTGGTGCCGCTGGGTTGGCTGTCGGTTTTGCTCTTCAGAGTTCGTTGTCGAACATAGCCTCAGGAATCATGCTCATAGTGTTTCAGCCGTTCAAGGTTGGAAACTACGTTAGCGCAGGTGGAACAAGCGGTGTTGTCGAAGAGATACGTATCTTCAGCACGATTCTCAGAACATTTGACAACCGTAAGATCATTGTTCCCAACAGCCGCATCACCACTGACAATATAACCAATTACTCGGCCAAAGAAACTCGACGTATAGACCTCGAGTTCAGCATCGGCTACCATGATGATCTGAAACTGACCAGAAATATTCTGGAGCGGATTGTGAGGGCCGATGAGAGGATTCTCAAAGACCCGGCTCCCGAAATTGGTATCCTGGAGCTTGGCGAGAGTTCTGTGAATTTCTTCGTTCGCCCTTGGGTGAAGGCGGGTGACTATTGGCCGGTCAAGTGCGACCTGCTCGAAAAGGTCAAACTGACATTCGACGATGAAGGCATATCGATTCCTTTTCCGCAGAGAGACGTTCATTTGTACCAAGCTTCTGCGGTCTAAGCCCGCCCAACGTCTGAAAGCTTAATTGCTTAGCGCTCTTGTGCTTATCGGTATGTCTTCTTCGTAGGAATACCGCTTGACAAGAACCCCCTACCACGGTTTCTTGCTGGCAATGGGAAGGACATAGTATGGGGGGTTGGATGCCCCTCTATTCCAATCCCATCTGCACTTGACCGGCATTTCAACGATTTCGACCAAGTCAGACAGGTATCTGAGGAAAGTAGCTTTCTCTCTGCCGAGAGGTGGTACGAGCGTTTGGATATGAACAAGTCGATTTCGATACTGAATCACCTTAGATCAATCTTTGAGAATGTACAGCGAGTTGTGGCCGCCGGAGACCTTGGCTCCACCCGGACGGCTACTCGTAACGCTAAAGGAGATATCGTCAAATGGTTTGATCTGGCGGCCGATGAGGCGGTCTGCGCTTACCTCAGGGAGCATTTTCCGTGTTCGGTCGTGCTGTTGTCTGAAGAGGGTTCGCCTCGTGAGTTCGGCACTGGGCAGTCCGAATTCACAGTGGTGTTGGATCCGGTAGACGGCTCGGACAACTTCGCACTCGGGATGACGCCTGTCAGCATGGCTGTGGCATTGATTCCACAGTCTTGTCCGATCTCAGTTGAATCAGTCCAATACGCACTGGTGGGCGACCTGGTCACCGGGCAGATATGCACCGCACAGCAGGGAAAAGGTGCATTCAGCAACGGCCGGCAAGTTCGCACTGCCACCTGCAACGCTGTGAAGAATGCTATGATCAGTTGCGAAATGAACCATTTCGCGGTGAGAGCACCTTTAGCGAATGTCCTTTCTCACGCCCGGGGAGTCCGCTCCCTGGGTTGCGCCACTCGAGCGATTACCTTGGTTGCCTCAGGTTCCCTTGATGCCCATCTGGATCTGCGCGACCGCCTTACTCCTGAAAACTTCCTGGCCCCTTCTCTCATTCTTACCGAGGCAGGAGGAACCATATCCGGGCCTGACGGGGAGCCGGTTCCTGATATCACAAACCTGATGCAGCGTTTTTCGATCATTGCGAGCGGGTCACCTGAGTTGCACGCAGTTCTCGTTCAACAATTGAAAGGTGATACCGTATGCGCATGACAGTGGAAACAGCAATCAAAGCCTTTGCAAGCACGGTACCACCGGCTGTGATACTGGCTGCCGGTGAAGGGCACCGCCTGAACGGAGTGAATGGAGGAATCCCAAAGCCTCTTACCCCGGTTCTCGGTCTGACTCTCCTGGAGAGAGCCATCTTGTCATGCAAAGAAGTCGGAGTTTTGGAATTTTACGTCGTTGTTGGATATCATGCGCACATATTAATCCCCTACCTGAGTGCACTTGAGCAAAAACTATCGGTCTTGATCAAGCCAGTAGAAAACCTGAATTGGAGAGAGGGGAATGGATCCTCCGCTCTTTCAGCAGCTTCGTACATAAATCGTCCCTTTTTTCTGTTAATGTGTGACCACCTGTTCGATCCTGCGATTTTACGATTGTTGCTTGCAGCAGGAAAGAACACATCTGATTGTCTGCTGGCCGTGGACCGTGATTCTGACCGCGTGTTTGAACTGGAAGATGCCACCAAAACACGATTGGATGGAGACGTTATTGTCGGTATTGGCAAAAACGAAACGCCATTCGATGCTGTAGATACGGGACTCTTCCTTTGTCAGCCGTCGCTGTTCGAGGCTCTGCGGGTTGCCGGGGATAAGGGACTGCACTCTCTTTCAGCGGGACTCGCCGAACTGATGAGGAGTCGCGAATTCCGAGCCGTCACAATTGGTGAACGGTTTTGGTTCGACGTCGACACGCCGAAGAGTCTGAGTCTTGCCAAGAGGGCCTTGCTGCAGAATCTGTCAAAACCTGACGATGACGGTTTCATCGCCCACTATCTGAACCGGCCGGTGTCGCGTCGGATCTCTGAGTTACTAGTCCGTACTCCCATCGGCCCCAATGGAATCTCGGCGATGAGTTTTGCGATCGGCATCGTTGGGGCCGTCATGTTCTGTATGGGCGAATATACCTGGACGATCCTGGCCGGTCTGGTGATCCAGTTGGCTTCCATCGTTGACGGCTGCGATGGTGAGGTTGCCAGGCTCAGATTCCAGTCGAGCAGGTTCGGTGGGTGGTTTGATACAATTATGGACCGGTATGCCGATACGGCAATGGTAGCCGGCGTCTCTTTCGGATATTGGCTTGC
>CBDUZQ010000094.1:0-8464 GCA_965371755.1 uncultured bacterium | reverse complement strand
TCGGTGATTCACCCCGAGAATGTACTGGCCGACCATATTCTTCAGTTCGTGGAGACCCCGCATGCAATCGAGTCGGCCAACTTCGAATCCGGTCGGATTCTGATGCGCGGTTACCGCATCACTGAATCGATGGAGCTGGCCGGCAAGACACCGCGGGAGATTCGTGAGGAGATTGCTCCTCATCCTGTGCTGTTTGCAGCGGTGGTTCGTGACGGAACCGGTATCATCCCTGACGGCGACGAACGGATCAAACCTGGAGATTTGGTCTACTCCCTGTTTCCACGAGACTCGCTTCAGAGGTTTCTTGAGTTGGTCGGCGTTCAATCCAGGCCGAGCCGAAAAATCGTCATCACCGGCGATTCGTACTCGACCGTGCAATTGGCCGAGACGCTCGACAAGACCGACCACAAAGTGGTGTTCGTCGATCCCGATATCGAACACGCCGAAAAGTCAGCGGCCTTGTTCAACAAAGTGGAAGTTATCCACGGTGATTGTACTGAACATGATGTGCTGCGCGACATCAATGTCGATACTGCTTCGTTCTTCATCGCCTGTTCCGACGCCGCCGACTACAACATGCTCTCGGCGCTGCTGGCCAAGTCGGAAGGGGCTCACGAGGTGGTCGCCATCACGACGGAGTCGCACCACGACAAGTTGTTCCACAGTATCGGGATCGATCACGTTCTTAATCCTCGTCTGACCACAGCGCGCGAGATACTGGAAATCATCTCCCGCGGCCATATCGGAGCGGTAGTCCAGCTATCCGATGTCGATATCGAGGCGGCCAGGTTCAATGTTGAAGCGCATAGTTATGTCGCCGGACGGCCTATCAAGAAAATGTCAGGTAAGCTTAAGAAAGGCTCCATCTTCGGCATCGTGATTCGCGAGGGCCGCATGGTCCTCCCCGGTGGCGAGACGGTGATCGAAGCCGACGATCACGTGATCATGATCACGCACCACAAGAATCTCCGAGCTATCTCGAAGCTGTTTCAGGCGCAGTGAGGCCGCTTCAGGAGATGAACCATGCATAAGACTGCTGTTGCATACACTGTCGGCCGGCTGATGCAGGTGATGGGGCTGGTGCTGCTGATTCCGCTGGGCATCGGCCTTTGGGATGGATGGTCGTCAGGCGGTGGATCGGTCTTGCTGCTTCCGGAGGTGAGCGGGTTTGTGCTGGCCGTTTTTCTGTCCCTGTTTTTCGGATCAGCGTTGGCCCTGGCTTTTCGGAGTGGACGTGGCTACCTGGGGGTATCTGAAGGTTACGCTATCGTGACCTTTGGCTGGATCAGTCTGGCTTTTGTCGCTGCTATCCCGCTGTGCACCTACTTCCTGGCAACCCACAGTGTCGAGCACGGTGGGTTCGCTCTTGCTTTCACGGACGCCTATTTCGAGGTCATGTCCGGTTTCACCACCACCGGTGCCTCGATTCTGAGTGATGTCGAAGCTGTACCGCGCTCTCTGTTGTTTCTTAGAGCCCTGACCCACTGGCTGGGCGGTATGGGGATTATTATGCTGGCCATTGCCATTCTGCCGGCCATGTCTGTTTCCGGTTACCAGATGTTTCGCGGTGAGGTGCCGGGACCGAGCAAGGACAAACTGATGCCGCGCCTCAAACAGACCGCCTCGATTTTGTGGGGCGTCTATTTGTTGTTCACGGCGGCTGAAACAGTGCTCCTGATGATAGGCGGCATGAATCTGTTCGACGCCGTCTGTCACGCTTTTGCCACCATGGCCACGGGTGGGTTCTCCAACAGTAATCAGTCGATTGCCGGTTACAATTCGGCCTTCATCGAGTGGGTGGTGATTTTCTTCATGTACCTGGCCGGGGTCAATTTCGTGCTGCACTTTCGCGCCCTGCGCGGTGATGTTCGCTCGATGGTTACCAACAAGGAGTTCGTCTTCTATAACGGCGTCATTATTGTCGCGGTAGTCGTGATCACCGGCGTCCTATCCATCAACGGTCTCGATTCTGAAAAAGCAACCTCCCAGCACTTCCGCCACGACGCGATGACCACCCAGGAGTTCACAGATCACTATGCGGCGCAAGAGGAGAAGCTGGATTCGTTCGGCCAAACTTTCCGGGTTGCTGCTTTCCAGACGCTGGCGATAGTGACCACTACCGGCTTTGTAACAGCTGACTTCGACCTGTGGCCCAGCTTCCTGCTGATCCTGTTGGTGATGCTGATGTTCTTCGGTGGCTGCGCCGGTTCCACCGGGGGTGGGATGAAAATGATCCGGATCATGATCGTGGCCAGGGTGGCGATCAATCAGTTGCGCAAACTGACACAGCCGCGCTTAGTGGCGCCGGTGAAAATCGGCAGCGAGGCGATAGATGACAAGATGCTTATTAATGTCATGGTCTTCTCGATTCTGTTTGTCGCTCTATTCGTGCTGGTTGCCACCCTGATGACCCTCTTCGTGCCCGACATGACGACTGCTGTGGCCTGCTCGATTGCCACTATCGGTAACATCGGGCCGGGGTTGTCCGGCATTGGCGCGGTGGAGAACTACGGCTGGATTCCACTGCCGGGGAAGTGGATTCTGATCTTCTCGATGCTGCTGGGACGCCTGGAGATATTCACGGTGCTGGTGATCTTCCGACTCTCCACCTGGCGAAAGTAGGCAGTGGCAAGCCACTTTTTCGCGCTTCGCGCAGTGGCGGGATCGCAGGGATTCTGCCCTACAATAACTGTGCAACAATGGCTTATGAGTAATCGTCGGGTCACACTCTCGACTTCGTCGAGTCCAAGACCCAACGAAACGATCTTGTGGGGCAGACGAGGACGTCTGCCGCCCACAGCATTGCCGCGTACGAGCTAAAACTTCGCCCAGCGGGGCACGCGCGGGAATGGCTGGACGTCGCGGATGTTGGCCATGCCGGTGATGTACATCACCACTCGATCATACCCCAGACCAAAACCGGAATGCGGCACCGAGCCGTACTTGCGCAGATCAAAGTACCAGTCGTAGTTCTCAATGTTGGGAATGCCGTGACGCTTTGCCTGTTCCAAGAGGACATCGTAGCGCTCCTCACGCTGGCTGCCGCCGATAATCTCTCCTACTCGCGGCACCAACACATCCATACCGCGCACCGTCTTGCCGTCGTCGTTGGCGCGCATGTAGAACGACTTGATCTCGGCCGGATAATCGTAGACTATGACCGGCCGCTTGAACTTCTTCTCGGTAAGATAGCGTTCGTGCTCGGTCTGCAGGTCTTTGCCCCACCCGACCGGATACTCGAATCTCTCACCACACTTGACCAGAATCTCCTGGGCCTCGGTGTAGGTGATACGCTCGAACTCCGAGTCGACCACCGACTCCAGCGTCTGACGAGCTTCCTTGTCGACCCACTTGCCGAAGAAATCCATCTCATCGGAGCACTTTTCAAGAGCGAACTGAAACAGCCACTTGAGGAAGTCCTCGGCCAGGTCCATATCGTCTTCCAGTTCCGCCCAGGCCATCTCAGGTTCAATCATCCAGAATTCGGAAGCGTGACGAGCGGTGTTGGAGTTCTCGGCGCGGAAAGTTGGGCCGAAGTTGTACACATCACCGAGCGCCAGAGCCGCAACTTCCGATTCAAACTGGCCGGATACCGTCAAGTAGACCTGCTGCGCAAAGAAGTCCTCGTTCCAGTCAACCGCACCCTCTTTGGTCGGGGGTTTCAGAAGATCGAGCGTGGTCACCGTGAATAGATCGCCGGCCCCTTCACAGTCGGATGCGGAAAGGATCGGGGTGTGGATGTAATAGAACCCACGCTCTTGAAAATAGGTATGGATAGCATACGACAGCTTCGACCGGATCCGGTTGACAGCGCCGAAAGTGTTGGTGCGGACACGTAAATGCGCGATCTCGCGCAGGAACTCAAGGCTATGTCGCTTTTTCTGGAGGGGATAGCTGCTGTCAGCCTCGCCGATCAGGTCGATGCTCTGTACGGCCAATTCATATTTCTGCCCCTTCCCCTGCGACAGGATCAAACGCCCCTTCATCCGAACCGAGGCGCCGGTCAGGATTTTTTCCAGAATAGGGAACTCATCCGGGTTTGTCACCACGCCCTGGATATTGCCCATACATGAGCCGTCGTTAACCTCGACGAAAGCAACCCCTTTGCCGATTCTGGCTGTTCGCACCAGTCCGAGAATCGTAACCTCGCTGTCAACCGGCACCTTGTCGTCTACAACTATCCTTGCGATTTTGGTTCGAACTTTGTAATCCATCTTATGACTCCAAAAAGGGATCGATCATCCACCGTCGGTGACTAAGTCGGCAATAATACGCATAAACGACACTTAGCGCAAGCGTCATGAGATTTCGACCACTGATTAGGCCCCAATTTTTGGGAAACCTTCTTGACGAGTCGACGTATAATGAAGCGAGAGACGAAACAAGAGATTGCCGAGAGCATCTCTTCTGATGATAGATTTCCCAACCTATTCCTCCGATGAATCCGGCCCCTATCAGGGGCCGGATTCTCTTGTGGGCTAAAAGCGGCAATATCAATTCGTTGGGCGACATACAGTATGAGATTGCCGCGCTCCCCGCCGGTGGCGGATCGCTCGCAATGACGAGGGAAGGAGCTTTTTCGACACTCCCGTTCGGCCGGGTTTCTCTCTTGGATGGCAGCCAGGAGGCTGTCTCAAACTTGTTTGGGATGGATGTTTACAGGGACCACAGCCAAACAAGTTTGACCATGCCACCCTGGAGCTCCCCCTTCGACTTTGGAAACGAAGCGCAAAAAAAAGAGGCCGGAGAAAACTCCGGCCCCGTTCACACAGAGATGTCAGCGCGAGATGCTATTCCATATGTTTGGAGACCAGCTTGGTCATCTCAAACATGGAAACCTTCTTCTTGCCGCCGAAGACCTTCTTCAGCTTGTCGTCGGCATTGATCATACGCCGGTTGACCGCATCCTGCAGACCGTTCTTCTTGATGTAGTGCCACAGTTTCTTGGTCACTTCGGTGCGTGGGATCGGCTTAGTGCCGACGACGGCGCCAAGAGCCTCGGACAGAGTCATCGGCCGCATGAAAGCCGGATTCGGTTTGCGCTTGGCCTTCTTCTTAGGGGCCGCCTTTTTCCTGGGGGCAGCCTTCTTGGGAGCAGCCTTCTTCCTGGTCGCGGCAGTCCGAGTTGTTTTCCGCGCAGTAGTCTTTCTGGCGGTGGTCTTTCTTGCCGTGGCCTTCTTAGTGGTCTTGCGAGTCGTTGTCTTCTTAGCCACTTTCTTCTTCACGGTCTTCTTCTTGGCCGTTGCCTTCTTGGCCACCGTCCGCTTCTTGGGCGCGGCCTTCTTCACAGTCCTCTTCTTTGTGACCTTTTTCTTCACAGGCATTGGTTGCTCCTTTAGCCTTCAGGTTATGGTTCGTCGGTATTCCTTAGTTCAAAACCATAATGGACAAGCTCGGATAAATTCCTACAGCTGTTGATAACTCCTTATCATTCGAGGTAAAACTTGCTTTTTCAATACTTTTTTGCAAGAAAAAAGATCGCCACCCGTTAAAAAATGTGCGGTGCCACCACTAACCCAGATTCTTATTCCGAGGCGTAATCAACCGGACTGAGTTTTGTGTAATTCGATTACGGGCGCCTCCGCCGGGCACCCCAGCCGAAACGGGAACCAGTGCCCGACCCCGCTCGATGTATACAGATGACTTTGCTCTCTGCGGTAGTGTCCCCACAGGTATCCGCGGGGAGCTATCGCCTCGAACAGAGATCGTTGTGAGATCCCGATCTGTCCACCGTGGGTGTGCCCGGCCAGGGTCAGATCGATACTTACTTCGGAGGCGTAGTCCAAAGCTTCCGGACGGTGGCTCATCAGAACTGTAAAGTCGGCTTCTTCGGAATCGGTCAGCATAGTATGGATGGCCTTCTTGAAGAAAGCGGGATCCCCGCCGCCGACAAATCGCGGGTCCTCGATACCGCCCACGCGCAGGAGCGTACCCGACACATCCAGATTCATACACTCATTAACCAGAAGCGGCACCGGCGAGCGCTCAAAGATGCTGAACACTTCCGGCAATCCACGGTAGTATTCGTGGTTGCCCAGGCAGGCGTACACACCCAGCCTCGGGCGCAGTTGGGTCGTCATGTTGAGCGCTTCCCCCAGTTGCGAGAGGTCGTCGGCAATGTCGCCGGTCAGAACGATAAGGTCAGGCGCAAACGGCTCCGCCTGGGTGAGCACTTCGGCCATTGTCTCCAGAGTGACATACTGACTGAGATGGCTGTCGCTGATATGGAGAATCCGCAGACCCTCCAGCGAGGGCGGCAGTTGATCCAGAGTGATCGGCTTGAGTTCCACCTTGACTTCGGTAAAAGCGTGCGTGACTCCGGCCAGCCCCATACTCACTGTTGCGATCGGCAGGCAGGCGGCGGCAACTTTGAGCAGGGCACGTCGGTTGGTGTCAAGGCGCGAGGGATCGTGGCGACGGCGACGGATGATTACTCTGTCGGTCACCCAGTGAGCCAGATGAATGACACCCGACACCGGTAGTGACAGCATCAGCGCCACCTCAAGCACGAAAGCAACGACGGCCAAAATGGCGGCCGGCATCCCCAGCCATGGTAGCCTATAGAACTGTCCCCAGCCCCACAAAAACACCATGAGGATTCCGAAAAGGGGCAACCCCCACGACGCCCTTCTGATCCATCGCCGAGCCCACCACGGTCGGTTGGCCAGAGCCAAAAGCAGGACCTCGATCAGTCCCACCACAGCGATGGCAACCAGCGAGAATATCAGCGGAAAAAACTCGCGCATCCGGACTGCCTCATGTTAGAACCCAGTTCACATTGAATTATACGCAAAGACAGGGGGACAAGTAAGCTGAATTGGCGCCGAACGAGCGGCCGTGGCTGAGTATTAGTGAGGTTGGTGGACGAGGCAGTACAGTCGGTATCCGGTACAAAAAGACGCCCCGCGCCGGGGGAGGGGAACGGCACGGGGACGTAAACAGGCGACACTGATGTCAGATCATGTGCTCTGTGATCCGGCCGCCTGGGCTTTTATGACCATTACAAGATCCATCTACAGAACAACTAATCAGGAATATAGTTCCGAATTCGCAAAAAACCACTTTTTTTTTGGTTTTTTTGGGGTGTCAAATAGCCAACAGATCAGGCATATTACGGGGTCGAAGTTGGCGGTGATTCCTCTTGGGTTAACGGCACTCAGGCTCCACTGGTGAATGATCGCAAATTGAGCAATCCCGCCCTGAAATGAAGGTAAACTGAACGGTGTATTCTGTCGATTAATAAATCATATGAGTATGACTAGAACGTACATTGTTGGCCTGGCTTTGTTAGCCGGCCTGGGGCTGATAGCAACGATCGGGTGTGATGGATCCTCGGGCACGGGAGGGAACGGTTCTGATATGAACTATCGCTTGACCGGTATCCTGGTAGAGGATTGGAATCGCTTCGCTACCCGCGCTGAAGTAGTTCTCATGCGCAACGATAGCTTGCTCGATTCGGCGCTGGTTTGGATCGGCGATCAAACGCTGACCTTTGAGAATGGCGAGTATCGACTATCGGTGGAGCCATCGGGTACATATCCCCAAGGCGTCTACGACCTGGTCGTGGCCGATCTGCCGAACTTCAGGGATACGGTAATAATAAGTATCGCCGACACCTTCACCCTGGCGGTCTCCGAACCACCTACCCGCGAAAACCCTGGCGGCGACCCGGTGTTGCTTGACTGGACGGAGTCTGCAGATACCGACGCGTACGCCTTTGCAGCGGTTCCCCGACACCTGGCCTACACTGGGGTCGGATACAGCGCATGGGCCGGTATTTCCGAGGGTTGGATTCCGCGCAGTGCTTTTCACTGGTCCGACGGAATTGCTCTCGACACCGGCTGGTACTATGTTTTCGCGTACGCTTACGTCGGCTCACCCGACAGCGCCGCCTCGGCCGATGTGCTTCCTGTTCCCCTGCCAGGCAACCTGACGCCCAATATCGATCAGGGAGAACTCACCGGCCGCTTCGGAATGGTAGTGGTTGCCGGTCGCGACTCGGTCTGGGTTAGATTGCAGCAATAACGCCTGCGGACAAGATCCAAACAAAATCAGGCAGGCTCGTCAAAGGGGCCTGCTTTTTCATTTTGGGATAAACTACACTGTGCCTGAGGAGCCGGGTTAATCCACTTTTGCTTGCTTTGGTCTCGCACGAGGAGTTATTTGCATCCATGGCTGACTATGATAAGCTGATCGAACAGTTGGGCCAGTTAAGCACCGAGCAAGTCAACCCGGATACGGTCGATATCGACCGCTTGTCGGCTGAGGAAATAGTCTCAAGAATCAACACCGAGGACAGGAAGGTAGCCGAGGTGGTCGCCGAGGCCCTCCCGGCGATAGCTCAGGCGGCGGAGTTATACGCCAAGACCTTACGGGAGGGCGGTCGGGTGTTCTATATCGGCGCCGGCACGTCCGGACGCCTGGGAGTGCTTGATGCGGCCGAGTGTCCACCGACGTTCGGTAC
>CBDUZQ010000093.1:0-8533 GCA_965371755.1 uncultured bacterium | reverse complement strand
GGGCCACCCGCTCCACAGGTTTGAACAACCTCATGCTGAGCGGAGTCGAAGCATGACAGACAGGGCACAGAGCAGCGGTCGGCTGGGTGGGGTACCGGTGTGGTTAACTCGCCGGAGAGGCCGGCATGAAAAACCGAGAGTGTACATGAGGGTGGAAGGATTTGAACCTTCGACAGCCTGCTTAAAAGGCAGGAGCTCTACCCCTGAGCTACACCCCCATGTACACGCCCGGCAAAGAGACCGGAAGTCAATCGAAAATAGCCAATGACAGCCTGATGTCAATTCTTTTTGTGGTTATTCCTGGCGCTTGTCCGACAATTCGACCGGATCGGCAGCACGGCATAGCAGGCCAACCGGAATCAGGAATGCTTTCTCGGAATATCTTGCATATTCTCGCCACAAACATGAACCTTTTAGGTCCGGGTTGTGTTATAACGATTGACTGACTGACGAGAATGCAAGTTCCAAAATACCTCTCTGTCTTTGTCTTCGTATGAGAGAAGGCGCCCCATCCAGGGCGCCCTTTCTCTATGTAATCTCTAGCTTGCTCCAACTCCGTCGGAAAACGTGCGCTGACAATAGCGGCCGCGGTTGGTAGCAAGCGTGAAGTGGTGGCTTTACTTCTTGGTTACCTTCAGAAGTTCCACATCAAAAATCAGTGTCGCATTAGGTGGAATGGCATTGCCGGCGCCGCGGCTGCCATAGCCGAGTTCCGGTGATATAATCAATTCGCGCATGCCGCCGACTTTCATCCCGGCTACCCCTTCATCCCAGCCCTTGATGACGCGGCCGCCACCCAGCGGGAACGAGAAGGGCTGATTGCGGTCTTTGGAGCTATCGAACTTTTTCCCCTTTTCGCCGGTTTCGGTCTGGAGCCAGCCGGTGTAATGGACATCGACTGTCACGCCCTTGACCGCCTCATTGCCGTCGCCCACAACATGATCGATATATTTCAGTCCGGATTCGGTTGTGACGACTTCCATCTTCTTCTCCTTGTCGGCAGGGGCGGGTTGTTCGTTTTCTTCAGTGGTCTCAGTTTTGACTTCTGTGGTGTCCTTGGTCTTTACCTCGGTTGAGTCAGAACAGACAACGCTGCCGACCATGAAGGCCAACAGAGTCAACATGATGAAGGGATACCTCATGTTCTTCCTTTCCAGTTTTAGAAATCCAATTCCTGATTGTTCATACCATTATTGTTTCTTGTCGTTTAGCGCCGGTGGAGACGATACAGATTTCGACTCCCAACTCGTCTGCAATGTACCGCAAGTAGGTCTGGGCGTTTGGCGCCAGATCGTCAAAAGCCGTTAGTCCGGTACTGTCCTGCGACCATCCCGGCAGCGTGTGGTAAACCGGCTTGACTTGATTCAGTCGGGCCAGGTCGAGCGGAACCTCGGCGAGTGTTTCGCCGTCCAATTCATAAGCCTGACAGACTTTGATTTCCTCCAACCCGTCCAGCACGTCGAGCTTGGTGACGGCAATCGATTCGACTCCGTTGAGTCTGACCACGTGGCGCAAGGCCACCAGGTCAAGCCAACCACAACGTCGCGGTCGACCGGTGGTGGTGCCGTACTCGTCGCCTTGCGAGCGCAGTCGCTCGCCCGTATCATCGACCAATTCAGTCGGGAAGGGACCTGCTCCAACCCGAGTAGTGTAGGCCTTGATAACCCCGACCACTTCATCGATAGCCTTGGGACCGACACCCAAACCGGTGAGGGCGCCGCCGACGGTAGTGTTTGACGAGGTGGCAAACGGGTAAGTACCGAGATCGACATCCAAAAGACTTCCCTGCGCACCCTCGTACAGAATGACTTTCCCCTGCCGAATAGCATCGTTGAGCAGCCGTGACACATCGACCACCAGCGGTTTGAACAGGTCGGTCAGGGCCATCAGTTCTTCGTAGGTACGATCCAAATCAGCTCGTTCATCGGTAGAACCTGCAAAGTACTGCTGCTTGATGACGCGCTGATACTCCAGCCGCCGCTTCAGGCGGTCCGGGGCAAACAGATCGACTATGCGAATGCCGTGACGCGCTACTTTGTCGACGTAGGCCGGTCCGATGCCGCGTTTGGTGGTTCCGATACTGCCGGTGCCGCGCGCTTGCTCCTGCACGGCGTCAATCAGCTTGTGGTAGGGAAGGACAAGATTGGCCGCCGGTGAGATCCAGAGTCGTCCCTGATGGCTGATTCCCTGAGTGGCCAGGAGGTCGAGCTCTTCCTTCACGCCGAACGGATCGAGCACCACGCCGTTGCCGATAACACACTGTTTGTCGGGATGAATAATGCCGGACGGCAGCAGGTGAAACTTGAATTTTCGGTCGTCCACGACAATGGTGTGTCCGGCGTTGGCGCCGCCCTGAAAGCGGGCGATAATGTCGGCTTCGGCGGCCAGGAGGTCGACGATCTTGCCTTTGCCTTCATCACCCCACTGACAACCGAGTACGATCCTGTTCTTAGCCATATTTGTTCTACTCTTTATTGTGGCTTGACGGTGATCAGATCACCGATTGCCGCCAGCAGTTCGTTTTTTCCTTCGCCGGATACCGACGAGAATGCAATCGACGGCAGGCCCAGTTCACTTTCCACCTGACGCAGTTTACGATTTACCCTGTCGCGACTAAGTTTGTCAGCCTTGGTTACAACGATCAGGGTTGGCAGTTGGCTCTCATTCAGCCAGCTTAGCAACTGATGATCTTCACCGCTTGGTTCGCGACGGCAGTCCAAAAGAAGCACCAACCCGGCCAGGGGTTCGCTGCCGTGGAGGTATCCTTCAATCAGCTTGCCCCAGGAGGCTCGTTCCGTCTTGGAAACCCGAGCGTAACCATAGCCGGGCAGGTCAACAAAATAGAACCGCTCGTTGACCAAAAAGAAATTGAGCGAGCGCGTCTTGCCGGGAGATTTGGATACCTTGGCCATTTTACGATGCCCCACCAGGCGGTTCAAGAGCGTTGACTTGCCTACATTGGAGCGCCCGGCAAAGGCGATCTGGGGTCGCCGGTCACGGGGGAGCTTATCCAGATGAAAAACAGAATCGATGAACTCACACTGGCGAATTTTCAGCACGTTAGGTCTACGCCTCTCCATTTCCGATGGGAACAATGAGATCACACTCTGGTGATTCATCTCCCGGCGCCCAAATGACGCGATCCAGTAGCCCGGCGCTTCGGTTTGCCGTCCGGTTTTTCAGTCAGAACCTGTTTCAGTACCGCCGCTACGGTGCGGACGTAGTGTAGCTTCATTCCCTTAAGCAATTCGGCCTGAAGCTCCGATACGTCCCTGCGGTTTTTCTCCGGCAGGACGATCACGTCGATGCCCAGTCGCTTGGCGGCCAACAGTTTTTCGTTAAGGCCACCCACCGGTAGTACGTCGCCGGTAAGAGTGATCTCACCGGTCATGGCCAGGTCGGTACGAACCGGCACGCCGGTAAGACTCGACAGCATCGCGGCCAGCAAAGTCACTCCGGCCGACGGGCCGTCTTTCGGTACCGCCCCTTCCGGAATATGCACATGCAACTCCAGGTCTTCGAAGAAATCTTCAGAAAGACCATAACCGACGGCATGGTTCCTGATGTATGACAGGGCCGCGGTGGCTGACTCCTGCATGACGTCGCCGAGTGAACCGGTCAGCGTCAGTTTGGCTTTGCCCTTCATGGGCACGACTTCCACCGGCAACACCTCGCCGCCCAATTCAGTCCAGGCCAGGCCCACAGCGTAGCCCACGGTAGGTCGCGATTTGACACTGGTGCCGGTATACCTGGGTGCTCCCAGGATTTTGGAAACTTTGGCCCGCTTGTAAGTAATCCGCTTGACCCGTTTACCGTCAGCCAGCCCGACGGCGGTTTTGCGCATCACTGCGGCCATCTGCCGTTCCAACTCACGCACGCCCGCCTCCCGCGTGTAGCGACGGATGATTTCGTAGATGGCATCGTCATCAAACGTTACGGGGATGTCGGCCAGACCGGTCATTTTCTTCAGTTTCGGCGTGAGGAAATCGCGAGCTATAGCCGCCTTCTCGAAATCAAGGTATCCAGGCAGATTGATGATCTCCATCCGATCTTTCAGCGCCGGCGGAATAGAGGAGGTGGTGTTGGCGGTGGTGATAAACAGGATGTCCGACAGATCGTATTCGACCTCGATATAGTTGTCGATAAAGGTACAGTTCTGCTCAGGGTCCAGTACTTCCAGAAGCGCCGAGGCCGGATCGCCACGGAAATCGCTGCCGATTTTGTCTATTTCATCAAGCAAGAAGACCGGGTTGGAGCTCTTCACTTTCTTGATCGACTGAATGATCCGCCCCGGCATGGCACCGATGTAGGTACGACGGTGACCTCTGATCTCCGCCTCATCGTGCACGCCACCCAACGACATGCGAGCAAACTGACGATCCAGGGCACGCGCAATCGATCGACCCACCGAGGTTTTGCCGACACCCGGAGGTCCCACCAGACAGATAATCGGTCCCCGCACTTTGCCGGCCAGCCGCATCACGGCCAAATGCTCAAGGATGCGTTGCTTCGGTTTCTCCAGACCGAAATGGTCGCCGTCGAGAATCGAGCGGACACTCTTGAAATCAAGACGGTCCTCGGAACGTTCCTCCCACGGCAGGGCCAACAGCCATTCGAGATATGATCGCACCACTCCCGACTCGGCCGCGAACGGATGCATCCGGGACAGTTTCTTAATCTCCTCCTCGGCTCTTGTCTTGACGTGATCGGGATAATTACCGCTCTCCAGACGAGCGAGGAGATCATCAACATCGGTGCCGGGATCATCGTACTGTCCCAACTCATCCTTGATCGCCTTCAACTGCTGCTGCAAGTAGAACTCACGCTGGCTGCGCGACATCGACTCGCGCACGGTTCCATCAATCTCCTGTTCGAGATTGAGTATCTCAATCTCCTCTTTGAGCAGGGCCGACAGAATTACCAACCGTTCTCGCACCGACAAAGCCTCTAACAGTTTTTGCTTCGTCTCCATCTTGTGCATGAGATGAGCGGCCACAGTGTCGGCTTGTTGCTGGTAGTCATCGATTGTGGCCAGCGACACCAGGACCTCGTCCGGAATGCGACGGTTTAACCGGACGTACTCGGCGAATTTCTCTCCCACGGTGCGCGAGAGCGCCTCTGTCTCGCGGTCGTGTTTACTCACATCCTCGGAGACAACATCGACCTCGGCTTCGATGAACCGTCCGCCGGTCGATATCTCGGTCACTTCAGCCCGCACCATACCTTCCACCAGCACCTTCAGCATTCCGTTGGGCATTTTCATAACCTGAAGAATGCGGGCCACCACGCCGACCGTGTAGAGATCGTCGGCCTCGGGATTGTCGACATCAGCCGAGCGCTGCGCCAATAGCAGCACCAGCTTCTCTTTGACCATCGCTTCCTGCAGGGCGTTGACAGTGAACTCGCGGCCTATCAGGAGGGGATACATCATGTGCGGAAAAACGACTACATCCCGCACCGGAATCACCGGCAACCGCTCGGGGATATTAAACGTTTCGGAGTTGTGAACCATTTTCATAGACAAATCTCATCTTTCGGCTTGAAGCCAGGCAAACGTTGGAAGATAACCAAAACTTGCTCTGAGGCAAACAGCTTTTTGGTGATTTGGGCTGGTGGGAATCCGGCCCAGACAGACGTAAGTGTAGCAAGTGTAGGTCAAAACCCCTGTGGTTTTGACATTTCAGAAGAGCAATGTCGAAACCACGCTTCGCGACCCCTTCAGACCAGGGATATCTACTGTGACTAAGCATATCATCCGCGACCTGATTGTCGGGCGCTGTCAGATAGCTCAAATGGTGGGGGAAACTCAAAATCGCTTGACGAACATTCGGAGGCGGCGTATTATATTGTTGTACAGGACGAGTGAACGCTGTCGGGTCAGACTGATAAGTTAGTGCGGGTTTGATACGACTCTTATGTCCATGCTGAGTCTATGTTATGTGCTCGCAATAACGAGGGCCGTTATAGTCCGCCTTGTAGTGGGTTTCACACGGGTTCCATCGCAAGGTTCCTCAGAAGGCGCCATAAATAGTGTAGCGTTCAGACACCGTGGTGATTGACGGATGGAGTGACCGCAACCGATTGGTCATCTCCGACAGTATAATCAGACGAGTCACAGGCACTGAATGAACTTGGTTCTTATGATAAGCAGACGGGATAACATTTCCGATCGATCCGCAAGGAGGCAGATGAGATGACGATCAAGACAGTTTTGGTTTTTGGACTTTTGTTGTTATTGGCGGTCGGTACCGCCGATGCCGGCACTGACGGTCTGGGTGTTCCTGACACCGTGGACCTCTTAGTGGCGGTGACACCTCACGCTGCGGCCGCTCAGTTGCAGGTGCAGTTAGATCTCTATGTGTTCAATGATTCCAACGACGTATTCGGGGCCACCATGGGATTCAGTTGGGACAACCCGAATCTTCAAATGGACAGCGCGATCACGACCGACCTGACCAACCAGTTTGAAATCGGGCCGTTCGTATATGAGGACAACGACATCAATCTAACCAATGCCAACCAGCGTTTTCTCTTCGGCGGTGCCAAGATGTTCGGTGTAGGGGTGCCGGCCGGCGATGGCAGAAGGTTGTGGGCATCTTACTACTTTACCCTCTCTGACTGGAATGTTAACGATTCCATAGTCGTCGATACCCTGTTTTACAGTTCCTCCACCGTGTACAAGTTTGTCGGCGGACAGGGCGTAGGGGACTATTTCCCGTTTTTCACCGGCAAGAATGTGATTCATGATCCGGATTACACGGAGCCGGTCAATCTGATTGTCACCCCCGACTCCCTGCATTTCGCCACCATTGAGGGAGGCAGCAATCCCACCGGTCAGATTTTCGATGTGGCTACTGACGGCGATCCGGTGTTTTTTGAGTTGAATGAGGACGCCGACTGGCTGATTGCGACCCCAACCCAGGGGAATACGGTGCAGACAATCAATGTCGGTGTCAATTCCATTGGATTGTCAGCCGGCTTGTATGTTGACAGCATCGAAGTGGTCTCAGCCGATGCGGCGAACTCGCCACAACATGTTGTAGTAGTCCTGGTTATTGAACCGCCATCGCCGGAGATCGCGGTCGAGCCGGGCGAGTTCTTTTTCAACGCCATTGCCGGCGGTGACGATCCCGCGCCGAAGACCTTAACCATCACCAACGTCAGTGCCTCGGTGCTGAACTGGACCGTTGCCCACAGCGAAAGCTGGTTGACACTGGTCCCCACCAGTGGTGTCGATTCCGGCGATGTCACTCTCACGGTGGATATTACCGGTCTGGCGTACGATGAATACTACGATACCATTGTCGTCAGCGATCCGGCCGCCAGTAACAGTCCGGTATTGGTGCCGGTCAATCTCTCAGTCGGCTCCGACCTGCCGATTATCGAGACTGATTCGGCCGGCTACACCATTATCGTTGCGGTACCGGTGGATTCCATCCCCAATCGCACCATCATGGTGCTCAACGGCGGCGCCGGTCTCATGAACTTCTGGGTGGAAGAGAGCACCGTACGTATTTTCAACATGGTGCCGGATAGTGGCACTGCTCCGCTGGGTGTCGAGCTCTTTTTCAAACTCCCGGGCGGTACGGCCGGTAATGACTACTACGACACGCTCTGGATCTACTCGAACGAGGCGATCAATTCCCCCTATCCGGTGGAGTTGCATTTCATCTATCGAGAGAATCCGGCGCACCTGGGGGTCAACGTGGATTCGCTCAACCTGCCCGTCTATGAGTGCAGCATGGGCTGGATGGGCGTGCCGCCGTCGCGTAACTTTGTCGTCTCCAATTACGGTGGTGATGATCCGATGCCTATAGAGATAGTCTACGAGTCCGACTATTTCACGGTCTGGCCGGATACCGGAACCAGTTCGGAGGCCTTCACGGTTTCGGCCAACTTTCTCGAGCTGCCGGTAGGGGATTACCTGGATACTATCATGATCGTAGCTCCCAACGCCGACAACTCACCGCGCTACCTGCCCGTTGTCTATCAGGTGCAAGCGGCCACCGAAACGCCGGAGATCTTTCTGTCGGTAGATCGGTATATCATTCCGACCCAGGAAAACTCCGGACCCACACTGCCGGTGGCCACGGAGATATGGAACAAATTCGGTGGCTGTATGGAGTGGGAACTGGTGGATAACATCCCCTGGCTCTACCCGCAAGTGACCGGTGGCAATGTCCCGGCAAGCTTCAGCTTCTTCTGCAATTCATCCGGTTTCCCCTTCGGTGAGTATGAGGACACACTCCTGATCACGGCAGCTTCGGCGAGTAACAGCCCCCAGAAAATCTCGGTGCGGATGCGGGTATGGCGGTTCCATGGGGATAACGACTATGATAGCATCATCATGATAGCCGACCTGGTCTACCTGGTGGACTATATGTTCAACATGGGCCCGCAACCCGAACCGGAGTTGCATGTGGGCGACCTGACTTGCGATTTGCTAATCAATATCGATGACCTGGTCTACATGGTTGATTACATGTTCAATGGCGGACCAATCCCGTGCGGTAATCCGTACTAAGACGTCCAT
>CBDUZQ010000092.1:0-8582 GCA_965371755.1 uncultured bacterium | reverse complement strand
TTGTAGGTCGAAAAATTGACCGCCACGCCCCACTTTTTGGCCAGTTCGGCTATCCTGGGCAGATCGCGGAAATTGTCACTCTGAACGACACAAGCCAGGATCAGGTCGTTGTTGCCGTGCCTGGCCAGTTTCGGCGCCAGTTCGGATATATGTTCAAAGTTCTTTTTGAGATGGCGAAAGGTGTTCTGGCGTTCATCGGGGTAATCCAGCGAAAGCGAGAACTGATCGACTCCGGCCTCTTTCAGCGCCAGGTAGCGCTTCTCATCAAGAATCTGCACGTTGGTGGTGATAATGAAAACCGGCACCGGGTCTTTTTCGCGCATGGCTCTGATGATCTCGACCAGGTCCTTGCGCAAAGTCGGTTCGCCGCCGGATATCTGTGCCACCGCCGGTTTCAGCCTTGGAATCCACTTGGCAAATTCCTCAGGGGGCAGGCGCGGTTCTTCGACGTACGCTCCCAGATCACAGTGCTCGCAGTCGGCGTTGCAGTTGTAGGTGATCTCAAACGAAACCGTGATCGGCTTGCCACGAATGATATTCAGCGCCGTCCGGGCGGCGATTTTGGCCTTGCGTCCTGCACTCAGTTGGGGCATCGACTCACCTTTCCATGTTCTATCGACGTGGCGTCATTCTGCCGAATAGTACAACGGCATCAAGCGCGCACAACAACTCCGGGACGCACTCAGCCGGTCCACGAAGGCACCCAGGGGAGCCAAGATAATGCCTGCAGCTAAGAAGGCAAAGAAAAACCCGCCCAAAAAAGGCGGGTTTGACTTTATGGGAGAGAGACTGCAATTTGAAAACGCTCACCGTTATCACGGTAAAGGGTATTTACAGCCACTTGTCACATTTTGCTCTCGCTGCCGTTCCGAAGAACGGGTCACGGCGTCGGCGCAGCGATCAAGAGACGACCTTCATGAGCTTGGTGTTAGAGGTTTTCAAATGACCTCTCTCTCCTCACTCTTTCTATATATAATATCGAATGTAACAAACTTTTTTGCAATATGTTTTTACGATTCTTGCCAAGATCGTCCCGATGTGATATTTTGGCCCCCAACACAGGCAAGCCTGTTTCTCGCGCTTCGCGCACTCCGAACCTCACCCTGAGCGGTGTCGAAGGGCGAGCAGAGTTGAAGGATGAAGTCTTAGGCGTGAAGGCCGTCAGGCCGCGACGCCTGATGGCATGTGGAATGAAACCGCTCGTTGTCACCGCCGGGAACAACAGATGATAGTATCTCTTGGCCTTGATATCGTCGAGATCGCACGGATCGAGAAAGACATCGAGCGGTTTGGAGAGCGCTTCGTGAACCGCATCCTGGGTGAAAAAGAGCGGTCGCAATACCAGAAGCGAAACGACCGGACGCTGTTTCTGGCCGGGCGGTTTGCCGCCAAGGAAGCGGTGGTGAAAGCGCTGGGTAAATATCTGACTGAGCGTCCGCCCCTGCACCAGTTGGAAATCATCAACGATGCATCCGGACGGCCGGAGTTGGTACTTCCGGATGACGTTGAGGCGAAGCTGCGCGGTGCGCGCTGTCTTCTGTCAATTACGCACGAACGAAACTACGCCGCTGCGGTG
Organism: uncultured bacterium; assembly: GCA_965371755.1. GTDB lineage: Bacteria > Zixibacteria > MSB-5A5 > GN15 > FEB-12 > JAJRTA01. The sequence goes on along the minus strand of CBDUZQ010000092.1, from coordinate 7,006 downwards.
GCTATCTTTGAGGAACCGTAATGAATCAGGACGAACTGCTCAAACTGTTCAAGGACTCCGGAGCCCTTCTGGAGGGACATTTCAAATTGTCCTCGGGGCGACATTCGGACGTCTACTACGAGAAATTCACGCTGCTGAAGCAGCCGGCCTTATGCACCCGCATTTGCGAGGAGATGGCTCGGCGGATCAAGCCGAGTGCGCCGTCGGCAATCGTGGGCCCAACCACTGGTGGGATAATCATTGCCTATGATGTGGCTCGCTATCTTGGAATCGATGCTCTCTACGCCGAGCCGGGGGAGAAGGGACGGATTTTCAAGCGCGGATTCTCGCTGGAGAAAGGGCAGAAAATCGCAATCGTCGATGATGTCCTCACTACCGGCGGGTCGATTCGCGAAGTGATCGCGCTGGTGAACCAGTACGAGGTCGAAATCGTCGCCATCTGTGAGATGCTGGAGCGTTCCAACGGCAAGGTGACGTTCGACTATCCGTTCACCGCTTTGGCCTCGGTGGCGGCCAACGACTGGTCGACCGATGAGTGCCCCATCTGCGCCAAAGGTGAGCCTTTGACTCAGCGCGGCAGCCGCAAATTTCAGGTGTAGCCTGTTCTTCACGCTTCGCGCGCCCTGATGCTTCTGGTGGGTGGCAACCTCAAACTCGTTTGGGGGTGACTCTCTCCAATGATTACACGGCCAAACAAGTTTGACCGTGCCACCCAATTTGAAACTCGCCTGTTGCTTACTCCACCACCGTGAAGCAGTGCGGGCCGTCCCAACTCGGAGGGAAGCTGCCGACTGTCGAGCCGTATGCCCACATCCAGGTTCCTGACGGTGGGTAGAACACTGAATCCACACATACGTTCTTGCCCACAGTATTGATCGGGCCGATCGTGATCGTGTAAACGATGTCGTCGAACCCAGACGCCAATCCGGGGCCGGTCATCACCGAGCCTCCGAACCCGATAATATCGGAACCTTCGCCCGAAATATTCTCGGCGTTGATCTTCCATACCAGGTCGAAATCATCCTCGCCGAGGGTGCCGGTGAAATCACCCACCACGGTGGTCCAGGTGGCGCCGTCGGGAGAGTAGATTTTGAACCCGTTAGTGATGCCTTTTGCCTTGTCGGCAGCGGCGTTTTTCAGCCGCCAGTGAAACACCACTTCCATTCCAGCCGTTATCTGGCCGGCTGCCGGTGAGCCCACGACATGATCGAGGGTTACGGTGCGCAGCGTGTCAACCGTGGCGCCGCCGTTGCCGTTGTCACCATTATTGACGTCGCTGGTGCTGTCTTCGTCCGCGCAGCCGACTATAGCTGCCGCGAGGCCGAACATCAGGATCAAAACTGTCTTTCGCATGTCGTCATCACTCCTATTAGGATTACTCGATTTTCATCACAAGGTCAGTCATTATAGTTGAGCCCGACCGATCTGTCAACGGCAAGTTCCAAAAGTGGATCAAAACCACAGCGTCGCTGCAACCGAAAGTAACCCGATTATCTCAACACTTACCTGAAATTTGTTGCACGTACGAAGACCCGGCAAGTATAATAGACATTACAGACCATGCCTCGCACAAAGGAGATACCGAGGTGAGTGACAGTTCCGCAGAAGACATCAAGAGCAAGACCAGCCTTTGGGGTTCGATCGTTACAGTTGTTGCCGGCGTACTGATCACCGGACTGACGGTGACCACTATCCACTATCGCGATTTGTACGTCGACACTCTGGACCGTTGGCGCAAGGCGGAGTTTCGACGGCAGACCCTTGAGGAGGATGCCTCGAACTTTCGATTCCGAAAAGCGGATTCGTCGGCCTACGCGCTACAGTTGCAGCCCACCTTGACAGTTGCTGAGATCGAATCTTTGCAGCAAAAGGGGTTGTGGGACCCGTACGTCGATATCGCCAACGACCTCGTCAATCACCCGGAGTTGATTTCGCCGGATTCCGCCCGGGAGAGGGAGGCGCCTGTTCTCACGCGGGAGGGTATCTGTGTCCTTGGTCCGGATCGGGTGCTGGCTTTCTTTGAGCACGGCAACACACATGGGAGAATGCTGCTGTCCTACACTGTTTCAGATGATGGAGAAATCCTCTGGGGAGTCCAGGAGGCGGCGGAGCTGGAGTAGAACGAGACTCCAATGTGAAATGGAGGAAACGGTATGGCCGGCAGAGTCTGTCCAATGTGGATCGGTTACATCATGGCAAGTCCTTTGAGACGTCTCTTGCAGAATCCGGGGAAGATCCTTGGAGATTACATCGAGCCGGGTATGACGGTTCTGGATGTGGGCTGTGCGATGGGTTTTTTCAGCCTTGCGGCGGCCAGGCTGGTTGGATCGAACGGACGGGTTGTCTGCGTCGATCTTCAATCCGGAATGATCGAGTCCCTGAAGCGGCGGGCGGCTCGAGCCGGGTTATCGGAGCGGATCGACCCGCGCGTTTGCAGTGAGCACAGTCTTGAAATCAGTGATCTCGTCAGCCAGGTAGACTTCGCTCTTGCCTTCTATGTGGTTCACGAGGTTCCGAACGTCCCCGGACTCATGACCGAAATCCACGCAGTACTGAAACCGGGGGGGAGGTTCTTTGTTGCCGAGCCCAGGGGCCACACCTCGATTGACGAGTATGAAGCCTCCGAGGCCGCCGCGCAAAAGGCCGGGTTTACGATTATCGGTCACCCCAAGCTTAGACGAGACCGGACAACCGTGTTTGTGAAGGAATAGCGGGTTGTTGAAAAAGGTCCTTTTCTCGTCATTGAGAGCGAGCCCGCCAGGCGGGCCAATCTCTTACGCCAAGCCTGCCAACGAATTGAGATTGCCGCGTCGTCCGCCGCAACACACACTTCTGAGACAGTGCCTTCTCGCCTGCTGCTGTGCTTTGACTGCGTTCAGCATGACATCCACGTGGTGCACGAGGACGTACACCACGCACAAACTCTGATGCGCTGTGATCGGACGCTAATACATGTCGCGAACTAAACTAAACGCACAAAAAAAGACCGCCCTTCGCAGAGCGGCCTTAGAACAGTTGTCGTCTTGACTAGAAATTGATCGTCGTCATGGTGTAGAACCACACACCCGGGTCGGTGTCCCTTTGACCGCAGGCAGCTTCGGTGAAGTCGTCGTCGGCCAGTAGGACAGACGCGCCACCCTGTAGATGGACGCCCGGAATAACGGTGGTGGCCAGGGTGGCGTCGAGCTCAATGCCCACCTTGTTTGACGTGATAACGGAACCATCGGACTCGCGAATGAACGTGTAATCCTTGTTCGTCGAGAAGAAATGCGCATCCAGTTTGGCTTTCCAACCAACATACGGATCTGCAGCCACTCGGAGCATGATGTCCCTTAGCCCGGCATTGCCATAAGGCTCACCGGCCTTGACGCCATCCACAAAGTAGTCCATGAAGCCATTGAATTTGTGACCGGTGACGTAGAGGTTGTTGTACGCTTTGAACTCGTCGTCATTCGGATCATCGTCGCCCGACGTGCAATCGATACCTGCCGCGACACGGCCTTCAAACGGCGCCTCGAAGCTGTATCCGGCTTCAAAGGCGAACATATAGGCGCCGATATCGATCTTGTCCTTGTTTGCGCCGGTGAACGGATTGTACAGTCCCCGTGGTTTCTGACCAAACTGGTACACGCCGTTGAGTTCGAAATCGAGGTGGTATTGATCACAGGTGTGTTTCCAGTAAGTGCCTACGTTCAGGCGGTCCAGCCGGTTGACGTTGTACCAGTAACCAGAGGTATCGGCGTCGTACTCGTAGAAGAAGAACAGATCGGCGTTGAATCTCTTATAGGTAGCGTAAAAACCGCCGATGTCGAAATCGGCTGCGTAGTAGGCGTTATTGAGTTCGATAGCTTTCATGCCGAAGCCGGTGATCTTGAACTTCTCGTGATCGTACCAGCCCATGCCGCCTTCCCAGACGCGACCTACGTTGTGCCAGCCGACGGCGCCAAAGACGCGTTGGTTGCCGAAGTTCATCTCAAACCGTCCGGCCTTGAAGCCCAGGCCGTCGACCAGAACTCGATCAATCTGGTAGTACGCCTGGTGCATTCCGACGTTCTTGCCATCGTTCAACTGGCCTGAAGAGCGCTTGCCGAACTGATCGTAACCACCCATAGTGCGGCTGTCCTGGAACTGAATGAAGACATGAGAGTTGCCGTCGACAATCGCATGGACACTGAAACGGGTACGCAACTCAGCCCAATCCTGAAAAGTCTTGGCCGTGTCGAAATCCTTCTTGCTGAGTTCCTCGCGAAGTCTGATTTGCCCGGAGAACTCTAGCTCGGTGTCGGCGCTCACCGGAACAGTCACCGCAAATAACGCGGCAATCACGATAAGTCCCTGAAAAAACCTCTTCACCTGTACTCCTCCTTATTCTGGCGTTTCATTCCTGTTAACAAACTTTCGGGCAGCGCACCGATTACGGTGCCGGTATACCGCCCGCTAAATCAGGGGCGATGATAACTTCTGTGTGAGTTTCAGGCAAGCAAAAAAAGCAGATATTTTGCGCCGTATCACGCACTCTTGTCCTTTCAAAGTGCGCAGACGGGAGCGGGGGTCTTTCGCATTGCACTTGACAGGCTGTTTGTTCGTCACTATCATAAACATTGCACAAGATTGCTGTTACTTGCTGCGGTCTTGGCTGTACAAGAAATAAACACAAGGAGGAAATATGCAAAGAAAGCTGTTACGGCTAATGGCGGTTGTCGTTGTGACCTGTTGGCTGAGCGGTCGTGCTGAAGCGCAATCCGTCTCACTTGACCACGTTGACGGCCTCCAGGGAGTTGACACCATTGTTAGCGGCCAGGAGATTGTGTTGCACTTTCGCTACACCACGACGGATACACTCTACGCCGCGATGAACAACGGGTTTCGTGTCTATTCACCGGATGGCGGCGAGTGGACCACTGTCTCCGGCGCCTGGTCGGAGTTTGTTACGGCAGAAATGTTCCCACGGCAGTTCGTGGTTCCTCGGAGCGTGACGGGAACTGGCGCCGACAGCATTGGGTTTGCCGGTTTCTTGTGGACCGGTCATGAGGGTATTCCACCCGGATTCGATTCGGTGGCGATAAGAATCACCATCGGACCCATCGACGCCGGATTCGAAGGCAAAACCGTCTGTATTGACTCGGCTTTCTATCCGCCGGGGAATCATTGGAAGTGGGTAACCTTTCGCGGCAGCCTGACGCCGGTGTATCCCAGTTGGGACGGCCCGCATTGCTTCAACGTCGCATCGGCGGCAAGCTGCTGTGCGTTGCGCGGAGATGTGGATGACAACGGCTTCGGACCGGACATTGGAGATCTGATCTACCTGAGTGAGTATGTCAACGGTGGCGGTCCGGCACCACCCTGCATAGAACAAGCCGATGTGAACGGCAGTGGCGGCAACGCTGATTCCGACGATCTGGATTACCTGATGGCCTATATGTTCTCCGGTGGACCGCCGCCGGTGCCGTGTTCTTGAACTACATCCGAACATGGACGAAGATAAGGAGGATTCGAGATGAGCGCTAAAACAACATGCATCGTCGGATGCATCATTGTGATCAGTTTGATAGGTGCCGCCGGAGCCGCGGTTGCTCAGACTCCTCTGTCCGGCAAAGAGCAGTTGCCGGAGGCGTTCCGAAAAAACCGGCTTAACGGGGGATTGCCGATCGGCGCTCTCCTGGAACCGGTTTCACCGCCGACTGGACCAGGACCTATCACCTTGAGACTGACAATAAAACCGCATGTACAATGCGACGCCGTCCAGGTCAGCACGACTACCGACGGACCGTTGGAGTATCACGGTCGTAAGGAATGGGAGTTCTCTACGACTGCCGGCCAGGAGACATCTTTCGATTTGGAGGTGGTTGTCCCTCCCAACGATACTTGCGGCCTCGTGGTCCAGGTGATCTGTAATATCCCGATCACAATCAAAAGTTACTTCGTGACGACCGATACAAGCGTAACCGTCTACCCGAATAGTCCGCAGGAGATCTTTGGAATAGGAAAACCCGCACGCCGGGGCTTTGGGGTACCGGTTGACAAGGACGGTTTCCCGGTCCCGACCGAACCGGTCGAACAAACAGTCACGATCGGGCTGTTCGATCGGGAGGGTAACTTCATACCTGTCGACTCGATCCCGCCCGGAATGGAAGTAGGACACTTCGACAGCGAAGGTAACTTCGAGGTCGTCGAGCCCGTCAGAACCGGTCAATCATCGGAGGATAAAACGAAAGTCGACTGGGGGACCAAGCCGGTCGATCCCGACGTCGGCTATATCAAAGACCTCCAGGGAAACTGGGTGCGCGTTTCGATTGACTCCGTTGAGTCGGAAAGGAAACAGCGGCGGCTCGAAAAGCGCATGGAGGAAATGCGCGAACTGGAGAAGACACCCCTGGTTGGGTACGCCACACAGACATTCGTGGTAGGCGAAACCGTCTACCAGCGAGCAAACGGTGAGTACAAGTTCAAGGTGGTTGAACCGGTAAGGGATCGGTTCGAACGCGGCCGCGCTTTGCGGAAGCAGTGGGCCGAGAACCCTGAACTCCAGATGGAGAAGCGTGAGTTCATTCTCGATCTCAGGGACCCAGACCATTTGTCTCTGGCAAGGGAGATCTTGGATACCTTGATCGCCACAGATTCAGCCGGATACTACCGAGCGTTGCTGGACAGAGACCAGACGGTCCGCCTTCGCGAAGCGCACGTTCCATTGCGCCGTCTGCGAAACACCGATGGTCGAGATGAGAGTTCGTCGGCCGACCCCGCTGGTGACCCAGATCCTCTGGACGAGGACGGGTCGGGTCGGCTGGAGAGAGCTACGACGGTCTTTCTGGAGGACTACGAGGGTGTCTTCCCAGGTCTCCGCTGGAATGTTGGGGATTCCGCGGGTGAGGAATGGGAAGAAGGCGAAGACTACTGGGGTGTTACAACCTGTCGACACTATTGGGGCGGGGCTAAGTCTGTCTGGTGTTCCGGCACGGGGGACGCACCCCACTTCGAATACTCTGCTTGGGACTTGTTTGCCTAC
>CBDUZQ010000091.1:0-8666 GCA_965371755.1 uncultured bacterium | reverse complement strand
GGCGCGAAGCATTACGAACTCATCGCTGGCCCCGAGCTCGTCTTTGCCCCAAACGACGGGTGGCCGTCTCAAACTTGTTTGGGGCGGGGGCCGGTTGAAAAAGTCCCTGCTCCCGTCATTGCTGTAAGTGTCAAGTAATTCGTGGACAGTTTTCGTTGAATGCATTAGGAGTTTTAGCATCCAGAACCTTTGCGTCGGGTGGGTTCTTTTCATTTTCGCAGATAGATATTCCACCTGCCACTGCGCGATCCTTCGACTCCGCTCAGGGTGACGTTATGTGCGCGCGAAGCGCGAGAAACACGGCTTGACCGTGCCTGTCACGCCCAGATGCGGCGCCAGATTTGGCGGATGAAGCGGGTAGTATCGAGAAACGGATTGATGTACGACTGAGACCCTTCGTAAACCGTCGTGACTCTGGCCTCCCCCACCGGGCAACCGATAGCGCCGGCTTTGAACAACATCTCCGATTCGAAGTCGTAACCAACCGTGCGAAGCGGCAAGGCGCTCAACACCGAAGTCGGGATCAATCGATATCCGGACTGGCTGTCACGCACCCGCTGGGTGGAGAAGATCGAGATGATCAATGAGCATAGATTGTTGGATAGCCAGCGCGGGAACGGCATCTTCTTCAGATCGATATCGCGCGTCCCCATAATCAGTCTGCGGCCATTGTCGAGCGCGAAGAAACGTGGAATCTCCTCCGGCAGATGCTGCAAGTCGGCGTCGATGGTCAGCACCGAGCGATAACCCTTCTCTATGGCATGGTCGAACCCGGCCGTCAGCGCTGCTCCCTTGCCTCGGTTTTCGGGAAAGGAAACGTAGTTGACCTTCAACTGTTTCAGCAGATCGAGAGTGTTGTCTGATGAACCGTCGTTGACGAACAGGATGTTCTCATCGCAAACATACCGGCGCAGTCGCTTGACAAGTTCGGTAAGATGGGCGGCGGCGTTATAGGCCGGCACCAGCACCAGCGCTGAGTGTTGTTCGATTCCAGACATCTGTTGGATTATACAATGGCGCAGAAGCGAAAGACAAAAAAACGCGCCGGTGAGGCGCCAAGAAAAATGGTCGGAGCGAGCCGATTTGAACGGCCGACCTCTCGCACCCCAAGCGAGTGCGCTAACCAGGCTGCGCTACGCTCCGACGTTAAACCGCTCCCCTAAGGAGCGGCTAATAGAAGGTAGCCAATACTCGGCAAAACTCAAGAGAATTCTTCGAGTAGATCCTCAACATCCTTGCGAATCTGACTTATGAGGGTACGAGCCCGAGCCGATGCTATCATAGAATTCTTCTCTTCACCTGCTCGTCGCATGGTCAGTTTGTTGCGAGCACCAGCGATTGTGAGCTTCTCGGTTTTTCGGAGGTGGTTGATGCGATTGACCAACTCGATATCCTTGCTGGTGTACATGCGGTTCCCGCCACGGTTCTTCTTCGGTTTGAGCGACGGAAACTCCTTCTCCCAATACCTCAGGACATACGCTTCGAGGCCGGTCAAACGGGCCACCTCGCTGATCGAGTAGTATCGCTTTTCCTCGGTCTTAGTTACTGCCATATCCCATCTCCCGGATATATCGTTCAACGCCAGATTTCTGCTTTCAGTTCGCGACCCATCAACTCCTGCACCGCCTCGGCCGCCGGTTTGTCCTCGAACAACACTCGGTGCACTTGCATAGTTATGGGCATTTCCACCTTCAACTTTTCGCTCAGGCGATATCCGGAGCGAGTTGTCTCCACCCCCTCAGCCACCATCGCCATGCTCTCCAGAATCTCCTGGAGCTTGAAGCCCCGACCTATCCTCTCCCCCACGTAGCGATTCCGACTGTGTTTCGAAGTACAGGTTGTCACCAGGTCGCCGATACCGGAGAGGCCGGCAAAGGTCTCGCTTCGGGCTCCCATGGCGGTACCGAGACGAGTGATCTCGGCCAGACCGCGAGTGATCAGAGCGCCACGCGTGTTGTCGCCCAGCCCAAGCCCGTCGGTGATGCCGACACCGATGGCGATGATATTCTTGAGAGCGCCGCCCAACTCCACTCCAATCAGATCGTCGCTGGTGTAAACCCGAAAACTGTTGCTCGAGAAAACCCGCTGCAACCGGTCGACCAAATCCTTGCCGCACCCCGCTGCAACCACCGTGGTTGGCATGTCACGAACTACTTCCTCGGCGTGCGACGGCCCGCTGATTGTCGCCACATCCTCGGGGGAGACATTCAACTCCTCAAGGATCACTGAAGACATGCGCTTCAGACTGTCGGTCTCAACACCTTTAGCCAGATTCACCAGTGCCACTCCGGACGGCAGGCAAGCCTTGAGCCGGACCATAACCGAGCGAAGCTTCTGCGACGGCACCGCCGACACCACAAGCTCACAGTCGGCCACGGCGTATTCGAGGTCATTGGTAATGTCGATCGATTTAGCCAGACTGGCATCCTTGAGTTTCTCCGGAATGGTACGATGCTTCAGCAGCTTCTTGTATTCCGCCGGATCGAACTCCCACAATCTGACCTTGGCGCCATTGCCGTCCAGCAACCGCGCAACGGCCATTCCCCACGACCCGGCGCCAAGTATGCCTACACGCTCAGCCATGACTGCCCGCCCCACCCGATCGAGATGAGAAACTGAATCGACTCTCGGTGCCACCCAGCAGCCGGGCGATATTTTGTCGGTGAGTGAGGATCATTAATAGCGCCAACGCCATTGTCATTATGAAGTAGATGTCCGCAACACTGTGAGCCAACACATACTTCTTCACAATCACAGCCGCCAACAGCGCCAACGCTCCGGCCATTGAGGCCAACGAAACAAAACGCCAAAGAGCGACCACAACCAGGAACACTACCAGCGCCACCACGGTCGGCAACGGCAGCAGCATAACCATGACACCCAATCCGGTGGCGGCTCCCTTGCCACCCTTGAACCAGACGTAGACAGGAAAGACATGTCCCAGCACGGCTGCCAGGCCGGCCATAACGAGGACCACATCAAACGAAACCGGTAGCGTGGTTGCCTCGGCCAGGATGTAACGGGCGGCAATAATAGCGGCTACGCCTTTGGCCGTATCGGCCAACAGCACGGCCACCCCTGCACCTGGGCCAGCTGCGCGCCAAACGTTTGTGGCACCAAGGTTTCCGGAGCCTACTTGACGTAAATCTTTAATGCCGGCAAGGCGTCCTATCAGGAGCGCAAACGGGATTGCGCCCAGCAAGTAAGCAGCGATGATGGCTATGACAATGAACAAGGTGCGTCACCTGTCCTTTTTCTGCGAGTTCGAGCACATTGAGTTCCAGAGCCAACCCAGCCCTGATAGCACCAACAGCCGACAATGCCGGTGGGTTGCCTGAGGTGCTGTTTCGACCGGATATCGAACCGAATGGCTATCTCAACCATCCTCGACGCGGTCAGGATACTACTAGTCTACCTGTTCGAGGCTGTCAATCACGACCGTTGTGTCCTCAACAGGTTCGTCCTCTGGAGGCAGCAGATCACGCAACTCCGGATAGTAATCAACCATCATGTCAATGAACTGATCGGCTTCATCGGCATCGACTACCTTGTCATCCATGAGCCGCTGGATATCCTGAGCGAATTGTCCAAACTGCTGTAAGTCGATTTCGCTCTCATTAATCTTGGTGATGAAGCCAGAGGCCACCTGATTCACCAACACAGTGTCGACACCCTCAACCGGGTTGTTGGTCAACTCGGCTGTGATAGAATTGACCATGGTGACAGTTCCCGCCTTCAGGAAGGCATCTTTCTTGTACCAGCAGACCAGCCCGGCGCCGACGACAAGAACGAGCAGCACCAATCCAACGATCAGAGCTACCAGACAACCTTTCGACATTCCCTTCTTCTCTGGCTGTACTCCTGGTGGGGTCATTTGTTGATTCATATCCCCTCGCAACGTTTAACATTGAGGGCTAGATCTGAGACGCCTGTATAATATCAACGGTCCCTGCTGATTCACGCCGTCAGATAAAGCTCCGCTTCATTTTGGATTATATAGCACATGCAAAGGTGTGGAGCAAGTGTTTGATAATGCTGAGTTGAAAAAAGTTTGGACGATGTTGGGATTTGAGGCCAAACGGGGCGTCCGCCCCCAAACAACAAAGCCCGCAGCGCAAGGCGGCGGGCTTACATCCCGGGGATGATTTGTCGATATCTACTTCCCTGAAGCAGCCTTCTTTTTCTTCTTATCCTTCTTGTCATCCGCCTTTTTCGGCTTCTCAGTCAGCAGTTCGACCACCGATAGCGGAGCACCATCACCACGACGCACCCCTAACTTGATGACGCGCGAGAAACCGGAAGTGCGATCAGCAAACTGCGGCACGATCTCTGAGAACAGTTTCTTGAACACTTCCTTATTCTTGACCGTCTTCGCGACCTGACGCTTGGCGGCGAGGGTGTCCTTCTTGGCCGTGGATATGATTCGATCGACCAGGGGCCGCAGCGCCTTAGCTTTGGCATCGGTGGTTTTGATCATGCGATGCTGAAACAGTGACATGGCCATATTGCCCAGCATCGCCTCACGGTGCGATTTGGTGCGACCAAGTTTCTTGACTTTATCGAAGTGTCCCATTTGATCCTGCCTGTAGTCGCCTAAGCTTCGGTTTCGACGTATAGAGAGATGTCCATCGAAAACGAGAGGTTCATCTCTTCGAGAATAGTACTGATTTCATTGAGCGATTTACGTCCAAAGTTGCGATACTTCAACATATCGGATTCGGACTTGGTCACCAAATCCTGAATCGTCTGGATGTTCGCAGCGCGCAGACAGTTGGACGAGCGTACCGAGAGCTCCAATTCGTCGACTCTGGTCTTGAGCAGGTTCCGCACCCTGACGACATCCTCGTCGACCTCCGGCTCTTCCTCAACCATGATTTCCTCGTCAAGGTGGATGAAGAGTTGCAGGTGATCCTTGACCAACTTAGCCGCATAGCTCAAAGCGTCTTCCGGCGTGATGGAACCGTCGGTGGTGATCTCCATAATCAGTCGATCATAATCCGTACGTTGTCCCACTCGTGTATTCTCAACGGAGAAAGCAACCTTGGTCACCGGAGAAAACAGGCTGTCCACGAAAATAGTGCCGGCCGGCGCATCGGGTCTCTTGTTTTGATCGGCGACGACGTAGCTGCGCCCGTAGCCGATATCGAGTTCCATCTCGAAATCGATGTCGTCGCTCAGTTCGCAGATGTGCCGATCGGTGTTGATGATCTCGACCTCAGGATCAGTCTGAAACCTGTCGGCGGTGATTTCTCCCTTGGTGTTGGTTTTTAGGCTCAAGGTTCGCATTTCATCAGCGTGCATCTTCAGACGGATGCCCTTGACGTTGAGCACGATATCGGTGACGTCCTCGTACACTCCCTCAATGGAAGAGAACTCATGGAGTACACCATTGATGCGCATCGACACCACCGCCCCACCTTGAATCGAGGCGAGAAGAACCCGTCGCAGACAATTGCCCAATGTATGCCCGTATCCCCGCTCCAGGGGCTCAATAATAAAGCGCGAATAGTTGTCGCCGGCCGACGATTGGTCGTTGACGACTTCCTTGGGCATGGTAAGTGGTTTCCACTTCATATTTACGAAAACCTCCGCAAAGGAATAATTACCTACTTGGAATACAACTCAACGATGAGTTGCTCGTTAACCGTCAATGGTATGTTTTCACGTGTCGGCACTTCCAGAAGTTCACCTTCGAGAGCCGCCTTGTTCAGTCGTAACCACGGGATCTCATCGCCGCGTCCGACCTCTTTCAGGGACGCGTGGATTATTTCCAGATTCTTTGATTTGTCCCTGATCTTGATGACTTCACCGGGCTTGATCGAGTATGACGGAATGTCGACCACGTGGCTGTCGACGGTGACATGCCGGTGCCGGACCAGTTGCCGCGCCGCTTTGCGTGAGGCGGCAAAACCAAGCCGGTACACAAGGTTATCAAGTCGAGACTCCAGTAGCTGCAACAGGATCTCACCGGTAACACCGGTTTTCTGATCGGCCTTCTTGAAATAGTTCCTGAACTGCGACTCCAGTACGCCGTAGGTACGACGAACCTTCTGCTTTTCGCGAAGCTGCAAACCGTAAGATGAGACTTTTCGGCGCATCATTCGGCCGTGCTGGCCGGGCGCCACCTGGCGCCGTTCAACGGCGCACTTATCACTGAGGCAACGACTGCCCTTCAGAAACAGTTTTTCGCCTTCGCGACGACACATCTTACAGTTGGCATCAGTATAGCGAGCCATCAATACTCCTGACTAACAATTGTCTATCTTACACCCGACGCCGCTTGGGTGGACGGCATCCATTATGTGGAATCGGCGTTACATCTTTGATGAGGGTAACCTCAAGCCCGGCCGCCGAAAGCGAACGAATGGCCGCTTCGCGACCCGAGCCCGGTCCCTTGACCCAGACTTCAACTCTGCGCAACCCCATATCCATCGCTTCCTTGGCACATGACGATCCGGCCAACTGGGCGGCAAACGGCGTCGATTTCTTGGAACCCTTGAATCCGGCCTTACCGGCCGAGGCCCAGGAGATGGTCTTACCGTTGGCATCCGTGATGGTCACGATGGTATTGTTGAAGGTGGCCTTTACGTGCGCAATTCCGTTGGCTTCAACCTTGCGCGACTTTTTCTTAGTACGTGATTTTTTCTTGGGATCTGCCACTTAGTACCTCAGCATTCAGTCAACCTACTTTTTACCCGGCGGCTTTCTCTTCAGACCACCGATAGCCCGCTTGGGACCCTTGCGAGTTCGAGCGTTAGTCTTGGTGCGTTGGCCCCGAACCGGCAGACCGCGACGATGACGCAGGCCACGATACGATCCGATATCAACAAGCCGCTTGATGTTCATGTTGATTTCACCGCGCAAGCTGCCTTCCACAGCATAATCTTCCTCGATACAACTGCGCAGCTTGGCAACGTCCTCATCGGTGAGTTTGTGGACTCTCGTCTCCGGGACCACGCCGGTCTTCTCAAGAATCAGGCGCGCCCGATGTGGTCCGATACCGAAGATATAACGCAGTCCGATATCAACGCGTTTTTCTTTTGGCAGATCTACACCGGCTATTCGAGCCAATTGCTACTCCTTAACCAAACAGTGTTATTCATTCTCTAACCCTGGCGCTGCTTGTGGCTTGGGTTCTTCTTGCAAATGACCCGCAGGATGCCGTGACGTTTCACGATCCTGCAGTGCTCACAGCGCTTCTTTACAGCTGAACGTACTTTCATAACAGGCACCTGCCTTATAAGTCTGAACGATCTACTTATAGCGGTACGTAATTCGTCCGCGCGAGAGATCGTAAGGCGACAACTCCAGAGTGACCTTGTCACCCGGGAGTATCTTTATAAAATGCATCCTCATCTTACCGGAGATATGAGCCAACACTACATGGCCGTTATCCAGTTCTACTTTGAACATGGCGTTGGGCAGCGGTTCGATCACTTTCCCTTCGACCTGAATAGTTTGCTCTTTGGCCATAATCTCCTTTACGACAAACTCAAAATATCCGGGGCATCATCCGTAATGGCCACGGTATGCTCGAAATGGGCGGACGGCATACCGTCGGCGGTAACAAAGGTCCATCCATCCGGCTTGGTGTAGACCTTGTACGTACCAAGGTTGATCATCGGCTCGATAGCCAGCACCATGCCGATCTTGAGAGTTGGCCCGGTGTCGGGTTCACCGAAGTTTGGTATCTGCGGATCCTCATGCATGTTCCGCCCGATACCGTGCCCCACCAACGCCCGTACCACGCCATACCCTTTCGATTCAGCCGTCTCTTGTATGGCGGCTGAAATCTGTCCCAATCTATTCCCTTTTCGCGCTTTGTCAATAGCCACTTCAAGACATTTGCGCGTATTGTCCATCAGATCCGCTTTCTCCGACGATATTTCACCGACTGCGTAAGTACGCGCCGAGTCACCGTAGAAACCGTCGACAATCGATCCGACGTCGACCGAAACAATATCGCCCTCGCGAATTACCCGCTTGCCGGGAATACCGTGAACAACTTCGTCATCAATAGAAATACATGCGGAAGCGGGATAGCCACGGTAATTCTTGAAACCTGGAATGGCATCATGATCGCGTATGAAGGTCTCGATGAGACCATCAAGTTCGCCGGTGGTCATACCGGCTTGGATGCGATCGCCCGCCATATCCAGAGTCTGTGATACAACTCTGCCGGCGCGACGCATGATCTCGATTTCCTCTTTCGTCTTAAGCACGATCACAATACCCTCGGGGCTGCTCTCAGCCTACCACCTCAAGAATCGATTTGAAAACATTATCCGGTGTCTGTTCACCCTTGACCTCAGCCAGAATCGATTCGTTGCGATAGAAATCCTCGATCGGCTGGGTCTGCTTCTTGTACACCTCAAGTCGGTTGCGCACGACCTTTTCCTCGTCATCCGGCCGTCTCTGCAGTTTGGCGCCGTCATGGTCGCAGACGCCCTCGTTCTTAGGCACGTTGGCCGGGTAGTTGTAGGTAACCTGACAGGTCGGACAGAACCAGCGTCCCGAGAGCCGCTGCACGATCTCGTTGTCACTCACAGCAATCAGAACCGCCATCTCGAGGGTGATTTCGTTTTTCTTGAGCATCTCTTTGAGACTTTCCGCCTGCGGCACAGTGCGCGGGAAACCGTCGAGGATAAACCCACGCTTGAGATCGC
>CBDUZQ010000090.1:0-8679 GCA_965371755.1 uncultured bacterium | reverse complement strand
GAGATCGCGATTGCCGAGGTGCCGCCGGAAGAGCAGATGTTCCCGCGGCCACCGGTGCTCTGTCCCGGCTGTCCACATCGCGGAGTATTCATGGCGCTTAAGAAACTCAAGGTCGCAGTGACGGGTGATATCGGTTGCTACACACTCGGCACGTTGCAGCCGCTGAACGCGCTGGACACCTGTATCTGTATGGGCGCGTCGATCGGGATGGCTATCGGCATGGAGCGGGTCGACGGTTCCAAGAAGGGGGCGGTGGCGGTGATCGGTGACTCGACGTTTATGCACTCCGGGATCACCGGATTGCTCGATGCCTGTTACAACAAGAGCAACGTTACGGTGGCAATCCTCGACAACCGCGCCACCGCCATGACCGGGGGACAGGAACATCCCGGCACCGGGCGGACACTGATGGGTGGCGAGGCCGGACAGGTCGACATTCCCACGCTCTGTCGGGCGCTGGGTGTCAAGCGTATCCGTGAGGTCGACGCATACGACTATGACCAGTGCCTCAAGACGATCAAAGAAGAGATGGCGGCCGACGAGCCATCGGTAGTGATCACATCCCGCCCGTGTGTCCTGATGCCGAAGAGGATCATGGACGAACCATACGTGGTCGATCTGGAGGCCTGCAACGGATGCTCGGCATGTTTCCGCATTTCGTGTCCGGCCATCGCCGCGGCGGAGGAAACAAACGAGCACGGGCATCCCAAGGCGATAATCGATGAGTCGCTTTGCACCGGCTGCACTTTGTGTGCTCAGATCTGCCCGGAAGAATGCATCATTCTCAAAAGTCAATTTGTGAAAGCGTAGGTAAGAGAATGTCGAACAATGAACACAGCATACTGATAGTGGGTGTCGGTGGCCAGGGCGTCTTGCTCGCCTCCGAGTTGATCTCCGAGGTGGCTATTAGGGCGGGGCTTGATGTCAAAAAATCCGAGGTCCACGGCATGGCCCAGCGCGGTGGGGTAGTATCGTCGCACGTCCGCATCGGTCCCAAGGTGTTCTCGCCAACAATTCCGTACGGCCAGGCCGATGTTCTGATCTCGTTCGAACAGGCCGAGGGCTTGCGAGCGGTTGATTGGATGAAGAAGGATGGGGTGGCGATCGTGTCCACGACGTCCTTGATACCGGCGATAGTGACATCGACAAAGGACCTGACCTATCCCCACGACGCACTCGAACGCATGAAAAAGAAGCTGGCCAATGTGATTGGAGTTGAAGCCGACACCATCGCGCACGAGTTGGGCAACCCAAGGCTGGTGAATACTATCCTTCTGGGGGTGATGTCCGGTTACTTGCCGTTCGATACTGAGTCGTGGAACGAAGCCATCAAGACCAAGGTCAAATCCAGGTTTGTCGAGATCAACCTGACGGCGTTCGAGCGGGGTCGCCAACTGGCGGCTGAACAGGTCAAGACTTGAGAGCGTATCGTCGGGCGGGGTCGCCCGACACCACGACACATTTACTGTGAGGCAATTCATCCTGGGACCTCAGGAGGGGAATCTTTGCTTGACTGGGGCGTTGAACCCTGTTATGATCGATCAACTGTGGGAAAACGTCTGAGAGGTGTTTGATAGTGCTGTATGGAGTGATTTTGGCCGGGGGCAAAGGGGAACGGTTTTGGCCGGTGTCGCGGTCGAGCCGCCCCAAGCAGTTCCTGAAACTGACGTCCGATAAGATGATGCTGGAGGAAACGATTGACCGCGTTCTTCCGTTGATTCCGATTGAGAACACTCGGATTATCACCAGCCGTTCCATGAGCAAGTTTATCACCGATGCGATGCCTGACTTCACCGAGGTAAACATCCTGAGCGAGCCGTTCGGTCGCAATACATGCGTTGCCATCGGGCTGGCCGCCGTTCATCTCCTGAAGGAGGACCCGCACGCAAATATGGTGGTACTGTCGGCTGACCATCTGATCAATCCGGCGGAGAAACTCTTGAAGATTCTGGAGAGCAGCGCCGCCATATCATCATCCGGTGACTATCTGCTGACTCTGGGTATCGTCCCCACCCGTCCCGAGACGGGGTACGGATATATCAGAGTGGGCGATCGATATGAGCATCCCACCGACCAGCCGGTGTTCTTTGTGTCCGCTTTTACGGAGAAACCGAGAATAGACGCAGCCAAGGAGTACTACTTCAGCGGCAAGTATCTTTGGAACAGCGGGATGTTCGTTTGGACGGCTAAGGCTTTCTTGAAGGCGCTGGCGGACCACCAGCCGGAGATGCACAAGCTCCTTGAGGAGTACTCCGAACATATCGGCCAGGCGTCTGAGATTGAAGCTCGTATGCAGTTGTACACCAAGGCTACGTCGATTTCCGTTGATGTTGCCGTTCTGGAAAAAGCTGAGAACGTGCTGACTGTTAAGGCTGATTTCGTGTGGGATGATGTGGGCGACTGGAATGCCCTGGGTCGCTACAAGACCAAAGATACCGACGGCAATGTCAAGATCGGTAATGTTGTTGCCCTGGATTCGTATGAGATGACCGTCTTTCACGAAGGCGATGGTATCGTAGCCGTGCTGGGTTGTTCCGACATGATTGTGGTGCGTTCCGGTGAGGTCACGATGGTCGCTCACAAGACGCGCGCCGAAGATATCAAGAAGCTCCTGGCGAAACTTGGAGAGAGTGACGAAACGCGCGAGTACATTTAGTCTCCTGGTTACGGTACTGTGGCTCGTTTGGGGGGCAGGATGCATTTTGCCTCAACCTGGGGGTGAGGAGTCGCCACCGGATACCGGCACAATCCCGGAGGAATTGGGGCGTTACGATCCGTTGGAATCGAGTCAGGACAGACAGGTTGTCCCGACTGCTTATCCGAGCGATCAGCCAATCAATGCCGGAGGGTCCCAGCAGAAGACAGGGGATGAGGCGACCGGCGGCGACATAGGTTACTTGAATATCAATGAACAAATCGATACTCTGAACAACCAGGCGTTTCGGGTACAGATATTGACGACCAAAGTCTATGGTGAGGCGCGAACGGCACTACGAATAGCCGAGGAGATTTTCGACCGCCCGGTCTTCATGGATTACGAGGTACCTTACTTCAAACTGAGAGTGGGCAACTTCGCTGAGCGCGAGGCGGCAGAGAACTATCAACAGCGGGCCAAGGCGGCCGGCTATACCAACGCCTGGGTTGTGGTGGTTACGGTTGCGGTGGAGGAACCGGCGCCCCTTTACGAGACATCGCCGTCGACGGTGGGAGACAGCCTTGACTACGAGCACGATCCGGGTCAGCATGACTGATTGTCCGGTGGTTCAGATCGACTGCGAAAACCCGCGGAGCCGGCCGATCGATCAAGCCGTGGCCCTTTTGCTGCGGGGTGATCTGGTTGTGGCGCCGACCGAAACAAGGTATGGTCTTCTCGCTCGGGCCGACGATTCTGAGTCACTGGAGAAGCTTTGTCGTGTGAAAGGTCGTGACCGCGCTGCTGCGGTTGCAATCTTTGTCGATAGTATCGAGGCCTTGGAAACTTATGGTGTGATGACGCCGTCGGCGCGACGACTGGCGAAGCGGTTCATGCCCGGACCGTTGACCCTGGTGTTGACGGCGGCCGATGAAACAACCTTGCCGGTAGTGAGTGACGGGCGGGTTGGACTGCGAGTGTCGTCGTCACCGGTGGTGGAGGCAATACTGGAGAAAGTGCGGAAACCTCTGACGGCAACTTCAGCCAATCTGACCGGCCATGGGGAAGCAGAGACGATCGACCAGGTCGTGGAGGCTTTCGGGAGCGATGTGGCTTTGTATCTTGATGGCGGACGTCTGACGGGACCAGTATCGACAGTTGTGTCGTGTGAGGGAGATCGGACAGAGTTGCTGCGCGAGGGCGCTCTCTCTGCTGCCGGCATTGCCTCGGTCCTCAAGGAGACAGCGTGAGCGAGAAACTCGTCATACTGTTTGTCTGCACCGGGAACACCTGTCGGTCGCCCATGGCCGAAGGAGCGCTGAGGGGTTTGCTGGAGAAGGAGCGACCGGGCAAGTGCGAAGTGATCTCGGCCGGTACAATAGGTGCGTCGGGGTTTCCGGCCACCAAGTATGCTGTCGAAGCGGCCATGATCTGGGACGCCGACATTTCGAAACACCAGTCACAGCCGTTGACAGGCGGCCTGATCGACCGCGCCGATCTTATCTTTGGTATGACTTCCGAGCATGTTAGCTCAGTGCTGAGATTGCGCAAGGAAGCAGCGAACAAGACATTTCTCTTTAAGAATTTCCCTGACCTCAGCCAATCGGGCGAAGGAGTCGATGATCCCATCGGCCAGCCGCTCGACCGGTACAACGAAACGTTTCTGGAAATCGGCGAATATCTCGGCAAGCAGTTGGACGAAATTGTAAAAAGAATTGATGCTAAAACAAATGCCTAACGGAAGATTCTTGCACAAGGCGCTCGCTATGGCAGTTTTGTTCTGCGGACTGGTGCCTCTTTTATACTTTGCCTCTCTGCAGTTTGAGATATCGCAGGTGCTGGCCGAGGAAGAACAGCCCGCTGGCGATACTATCGAGTTTGACCGCTATGTCGAAAACGTAGCTTTCGGTGTCGGTGAGAGGTTCTCGTTCGATATCAACTACGGTTTTATCAACGCCGGGACGGCTACCATGGAGGTAGCGCGGTTGATCGAGTACGGTGGGCGTCCCTGCTATCAACTGGTGACTCGGGCAAACTCCAATAGTTTTTTCTCCACGTTTTACACCGTCGATGACCGCGTGGAGTCGATCATTGATGCCATCGGTCTTTTCAGTTGGCGCTTTGAGAAGAACCTTCGCGAGGGCAGCTATCGTTCTAATCGCACTTATGCTTTCGATCAACGTGAGCACCGAACCGTGTACAAAGGCGACACTATCGAGGTGGCGCCGTGGGTGCAGGATGCCGTCAGTGTGCTTTACTTTGTTCGCACTCAGGAGCTCAAAGTCGGGACGTCGGTGTTCGTGGACAACTTTACCGACGGTGAGAACTACAAACTTGAGGTCAAGGTTCTCAAGAAAGAGAACATCACCGTTGAAGCGGGAAACTTCGACTGTATTGTCGTAGAACCGCTGACGCAATCGGTCGGTGTCTTCAAGCATGAGGGAAGACTGAAGGTCTGGCTGACCGATGACCGTCTCAAGATGCCGGTGCTGATGAAGTCCAAGATTCTGGTAGGATCGATCTCGGCTGAGTTGACGGACTTCGCGCTGGGCGAAATCGAGGCGTTTTGAACCATGTCCCGCCGATTTCGCAAAACAATCCCAATTGATCTTAGTCTTGTAAAGCGTTATCCGCAGGCACGACGACGGAACCGGACCCAGTTGCCTTCGCTTGGTCGACCTGCCAAAAAAAGCGGGAGTGATTTCTTCGATTCGCTGCCTCGTTTTCTCAAGGCTGATGACCTCAGGGAATTCATCTCCCGCGTCGTGAAGGCGCGTCATCAGGGCCGCCCGTTTCATCTGCTGTTAGGGGCTCACACTATCAAGGTGGGACTCTCGCCGATACTGATCGACTTGATGCGGCGAGATATCGTTACCGGGTTGTCGTTCAATTCAGCCGGACTCATACATGATCTCGAACTGGCCTTTTTCGGCGGGACCTCTGAGGATGTTCAGGTCGGGCTGGAGGATGGATCTTTCGGCATGGCAAGAGAGACCGGAGAGTTTTTCGCCGCCGTTTGTCGGTGCGCCAAGGAGCGAGGTCTCGGTCTCGGAGAGGCCGCCGGGGTCTTCATAAATGGAGAAAAGGCGCCTAACCGAAAAATCTCTCTTTTTGCACGAGCTGCTGCGATGAAAAAACCGGTGACGGTGCATGTCGGGATCGGTACCGATATCGTGGCCCAGCATCCGGAGTTTGATGCCGCCGTCACCGCCGCTGCATCGCATCTTGATTTCCGCCTGTTGTGCAGTCTCTGTGCCGATATCGACCGAGGTGGTGTGCTGGCCAATATCGGCTCGGCGGTTATCCTGCCGGAAGTGTTTCTCAAGGCGCTGACGGTGGCCCGCAATATACACCGGCACAAAAGCCGATTGACCACGGCCAATTTCGATATGATCCTGCAGTATCGTCCGCTGCAAAACGTGGTGAGCCGACCGACCGTCGGCGTGGGGAAGGGGTTCAATTTTGTCGGCCATCATGAGATCATGATCCCTCTTTTGGCCTGGGGTCTCAGACTCGGATTTGAGCGCTAGGCCACTTGCCATAGCGATGTTTTCACGTATATTGGCACGATCCCAATTCGGACCCGAGGCGTGTGCCCGGGTCGACTGACACAACTGAAGGTGCGGAGACGATAATGGCAAAACTGGTTGAATGTGTCCCCAATTTCTCCGAAGGCCGTCGTCCGGAAGTGCTCGACGCCATTTGTGGTGCTATCACTTCCGAAGACGGTGTGGTGCTCCTGGATAAGGAGATGGACCCCGATCACAATCGGGCGGTGGTGACTTTTGTTTGTCATCCATCGCTGGCGGTCGAGGCGGCTTTTCGCGGATATCAGAAGGCGGCTGAACTGATCGACATGACTACCCACAAAGGTGAACATCCCCGCATGGGGGCGTGCGATGTCTGTCCGTTTATCCCGATATCGGAAGTGACCATAGAGGAAGCGATCGAGTTGGCCAACAAATTGGGTCGCAAGGTCGGTGAGGAACTGGCTATACCTGTCTTCCTGTATGAAGATGCGCGGACGCGGGCCGATCGCAGGAACCTGGCCAAGGTGCGTACCGGCGAGTATGAGGGGATGATCGAGGCTATCGAGAAGGATCCCAAGCGCAAGCCGGATTACGGCCCGGCCAGGATGAATCTCAAGTCGGGCGCTACCGCTATCGGGGTGCGTTTCCCTTTGGTGGCGTTCAATGTCTATCTTGGTACCAATCAGAAGTGGATTGCCGACAAGGTCGCTGACGCTGTGCGTAGTCTCAAGGGCGGGTATCGGTTTGTCAAGGCTCTCGGTTTTGAGATCAAAGAGCGCAATCAGGTACAGATATCGATGAACCTGGTGAACTACACCAAGACGCCGATCTTTCGCGTCTTCGAGACGATCAAATCGGAAGCGGCTCGTTATGGTGTGAATGTCACCTCGTCGGAAATGATCGGGCTGGTGCCGAACGAGGCGATGCTCGATGTGTCCGATTTCTACCTGCGGCTGGAGAACTTCTCCAGTGCTCAGGTGCTGGAGCAGAAACTACAGGAGGCGGGCGGCTCGGCGGTGGCTGCCGAGAGTTTCGCCGACGAGGTCGCATCGTCCTCACCGGCCCCCGGTGGCGGTTCGGTTGCGGCCGCAGCCGGTGCTTTGGGCGCCGCTCTGGCTTCGATGGTTTGTCGGCTCTCGATCGGCAAGAAGCAGTTCGACAAGGTCAAGGATGAGTTGACTCAGGTCAGGGATTGCGGTGATGAGCTTCGTGCCGAACTCACCCAGTTGGTCGAGACCGACATGGAAGCGTTCAACAAGGTGATGGATGCATTCAAACTTCCCGCCGGACAGGAACGTGACGATGCCGTTGAATTAGCCAACAAAGAAGCGGCAACTGTTCCCGTGGAGGTGATGAAGAAGTCGCTTGAGACGCTGAAGCTGGCGCGCGTGGTAGCAGAAAAAGGAAATCAGAATTCGATCACCGATTCCGGGGTGGCTGGTCTGATGGCGATGGCCGCAGTAAACGGGGCCGGATACAACGCGCGCATCAACCTGACTTCCATCAACGATCAGGCGTTTGTGACGAAACTAAATGGTGAGGTGGCTGTTATAACAAAAGAGGCTGAGGATCTCGCGTCACAAATCAGGAAGATGGTTGAGAACAAGCTATAGATGAAACATCGAATCGACCTGCATCTGCACACCAATTGTTCAGACGGGCTCAGTACGCCATCGGAGTTGCTGGAGATAGTCCGTCGCCGCAAACTCACCGCGTTCGCCGTTACCGATCACGACACGGTGGCTGGTTATCTCGAGATGCGCTCTTTGCTTGGCGAGGGCGATCCGGAACTGATTCCCGGGTTGGAGTTGTCATGCCGATCGGGAAACGGTGACTTGCATATGTTGGCCTATCTTTTCGATCCTGATACGGAACCATTGCGAGTGGCCCTGGCCGACTTTCAGAACATGAGAGACGAGCGCGGACGTGAGATGGTTCGGAAACTCAACGACATGGGTATCGAGATCAACTATGACGACGTCCTTGAGGTGGCCGGTTCGGCAGCGGTGGGTCGACCGCACGTGGCTGAAGCACTCTATCGTCGAAAGGCTGTGGCTTCCTACGACGACGCCTTCCGGCGATATATCAGAGATCGCGGTCCGGCCTGCGTACTCAAAAAGAACTTTGCGCCGGCAGAGGCGATCAACTTGATACATAACGCCGGTGGGGTCGCGGTGCTGGCGCATCCGATGATTGACGGCGCTGTCGACCGGATCGAAGAACTGGTGGCTCTCGGTCTTGACGGCGTTGAGGTCCATCATCCCGACCACAAGCAGCACGAGACACAAAGGCTCAAAGAGATGGCAGCACGCTTTCGACTGGTCTGGACGGGCGGGTCCGACTTCCATGGTCGAGGTGGCCGCTGTGGTTCAGTTGGTTCAGAGGCGGTGCCGATAGAATGTTTACACGAACTCAAGAAGCGGGCTTCGCAGAGACAGGCTTTGCAGAAACGAGGATCAGTTTGAAAACGATGGCAACATGTCTACTCATTGTGGTGTTAGCGTCGATTGGCTGGGC
>CBDUZQ010000089.1:0-8680 GCA_965371755.1 uncultured bacterium | reverse complement strand
CCGGTGCGGGTGGCGATATGCTGCGGCGCCCACGCCTACCGATCAACGATTGAGATCACCGAGTTTCACCACAACACCAGGTTGGACTACCACGCCCGCGTGTATGTCAGTCCCTCCAATCCAACGATTGAAGAATGTTGCCATGACTATGGAATTGAACTTGTCGATCCCAGTGTCGACGGTGCGATGGAGGTAGAGACCCCAAGCCGTCGCCTGCCGATTCTCAAGGGTCAGATACGAGACCACGAAAGGTTATCTGTGCCATGATCTGTTTTCCTTTATTCAAATCCCCGCCCAGTCTCACCCGACCTGCCGGGTCGATGAGCGTGCTTGATAGGAATGTCAAATGAAGACTAACGAAATTACAGCTGAGGAACGACAGCGCGCCTTCAAATCGCTGCGTACCGATGAGATCAACGAGCGACAAAATCTCGTCGTGCGGTATCACGTGGAGGACTTCGATGTCAACGACCGTCCCCGGCGTTTTCTCGAGGCGTTTGCCGCTATCCTGAAGCACTCCAACTACCGGATGGCGCTCGACCATTTCATTCGGGTCAGCACCAAGTGCTCGCGATGCGCCACTACCTGCCAGGTCTATCAGGCGACCGGTGACCTGCGGGATATCCCCTGTTATCGGTCGGAATTGTTGCTGAGTGTCTACCGAAGGCATTTCACTATGGGTGGCATATTGAGGGGTCGAGTATTGGGGTCGGGCTATCTCACTGATGAGAAGATCCAGGAGATGGCGGAGAGTTTCTATAACTGTACCGCCTGTCGCCGATGTGTTAACGACTGTCCGGCGGGCATAGATCACGGTCTGGTCACTCACCTTGGTCGCTGTATCCTGGCCGAAATAGGCATTGCTCCTCGCGCCCTGGTGGTCAGCACGCGCGAGCAGTTGGAGGGTACGTCCGGTAACACTTCGGCCATCCCGGTTCCGGCCCTGATCGACACGCTCGAATTCCTCTCTGAGGACATGCTTGAAGAAAAAGGGGTGGAGATCAAGTTCCCCATGGATGTCGAAGGTTCTGAATTCGTATTCTTCCCCGCCGTCAGCGACTTCCTGATGGAAGCCGAAACGCTGATGGGCATCGCGGCGGTTTTCACCGTCACCGGTGACTCCTGGACAACCGGCACCGGCTATTTCGACGGCATCAACTACGGTCTTTTCTACAGCGATCGGATGCTGGAGCGGGTGGTGAAGAAAATCGACACCGAAACCAGGCGACTCAAGGGATCGAAGGTGCTGATCGGTGAGTGCGGTCATGCCACGCGCAGCGCCAAGCAGTTCCTGCCAATCTACTGTGGTGGTAAGGATGCATATCCGGTCGTGAATATCATGGAATACACCTGGGATGTGTGGAAAGCCGGTCGGCTGAAATTCGATCCGAATGTAGTCACCGAGAAAGTGGCCTACCACGATCCCTGCAATATCGCTCGCCAGGGCTGGATTGTCGATAAGCCTCGCGACCTTCTCAAGGCCTTCTGCAAGAACTACGTAGAGATGACTCCAACGGGTATAGATAACATTTGCTGCGGTGGTGGCGGCGGCACGGTTTCGATCGATGAAATTCGCCCGTATCGCACCATGGTCGGCGGCAAGCTCAAGGCCGATCAGATACGGGAGTCCGGATGCGAGATTTTGGTGGCTCCCTGTGCCAACTGCAAGAAACAACTGAGGGAGTTGGTGGAAGATCAGAAGATCGAGTGTGAAGTCGTCGGGCTGCATGACCTGATTTACAAGGCGATTATCTTCGACGACTCGCTCAAACTGCCCAAGTCTGAAGAACAGACTATTGCGGAGAAGGAGTAGATGATGGAAGCGTTACTTGATTTTGCCCGCGGTCCGCTCTTCCGTTTCAGTCTGGCTGTTATGTTGCTGGGGTTACTGCGAATCCTTGTTCTTGATCTGGTAGCGATCGTGGAAGCCTACCGTAAGGCGGGCGACACAACTCTGCCGTGGAAATTCATGATCCGCCGCGCCTTGCAGTGGTTTTTCCCGTTCAATCGAGTGTTCATCAATCGACCGATATACAGCCTGTTTTCAGTTCTCTTCCATGTTGGTCTGATCCTGGTGCCGATCT
Source organism: uncultured bacterium (assembly GCA_965371755.1). GTDB lineage: Bacteria > Zixibacteria > MSB-5A5 > GN15 > FEB-12 > JAJRTA01. The sequence goes on along the minus strand of CBDUZQ010000089.1, from coordinate 6,596 downwards.
TCCTGTTCGCCCACGTGGAACTGTGGCATAAGTCTATCGGCCTGGCCTGGCCGGCTCTGCCAAAACTATGGGCCGACTGGCTGACTATCAGTACTATCTTGTTTGGACTGACCCTGTTTGTCGGCCGCATCTCCAGTCGTGAATCTCGCTTTCTCAGCCGCAAGCAGGATTATCTCTGGCCGTTGGTTCTGCTGATTCCGTTTGTCAGCGGTTACTTCTGTGCCAATGGGAACATCCAGCCGGCGACATACCAGTTATTGATGCTCATTCATGTGCTGTCGGCGAACCTGATCTTACTGCTGCTGCCGTTCACGAAGTTAGCTCACTGTGTGCTGCTGCCACTCTCCCAGTTCGTATCGAACATCGCCTGGAGATTCCCGGCTGAGACCGACGATGCTGTTTGCACCACTCTCAACAAGAAAGGAGCGCCGGTATGAGTATGGCGATCCTAACCGACGTCACCAAGTGCATCGGCTGCCTGGAGTGTGTAGCGGCCTGCAAGAAAACCAACGGACTGAGCCTGGATACACCGCGAACCTGGCACAAGAACGACGGTCTCTCCGCGAGGAACTGGACTTCGATTCTACGCCGTGAGGACAAGCACTATATCCGCAAGCAATGTCGTCATTGTCTCCAGCCGGCCTGCGCCTCGGCTTGTCCCGTCAACGCCCTGCACCTAACTAAAGAAGGCGCTGTGGTTTATGATGCGGGCAAATGTTTGGGCTGTCGCTACTGCATGATGGCCTGTCCGTACGGAATTCCACGGTACGATTGGGACGAACCGGTCCCTTATATTCGCAAGTGCATCCTCTGTTACGACCAGATCAAGATCGGTCAACAGCCGGGATGCACGACGGCCTGCCCTACCGAAGCTACCATCTTCGGTGAGCGTGACAAGCTGATCGCCGAGGCACATCGCCGGATCAAGGCGGAGCCAGGCAAGTATATCGACCGGGTTTGGGGCGAGCATGAATTCGGCGGCACCTCGGTGCTGTATCTTTCGGATATTGATTTGAGCTTCCTCACCTACGGCGGCCAAAGCGGTGTCACCCCACTTCCGGAAACGACGGCGTTGGCTATGAAAGCGGTGCCGTTCGCCTTTCTGGGAATGGGTGGCGCGATGTACGGTTTGAACTGGATCATCCAGCGCCGGATGCAACTGGCTGACAACTCGAACGAAGACAAGGATTGACCTATGGATAGGGTGCAAAACACCAAGACCATTTTATGGATTCTGACCGGGATAGCCGCGGCGGTCGGAGTTACCCGGTTCATGTTCGGTTTGGGTGCTACTACCAATTTGAACGACGCCACTCCCTGGGGGCTTTGGATCGGCTTCGATGTTATGGCCGGCGTGGCTCTGGCCGGAGGTGGTTTTGTAATGACCGCCATCTTCTATGTCTTCAAGCGGGAGGAATTTCATCCCCTCGTGAAACCGGCTGTGCTGACAGCGTTTCTGGGCTATGTGGCGGTAGTGCTTGGATTGCTTTTCGATCTGGGTCTGCCGTGGAACATCTGGCACATGATGATCTACTGGAACCTTCATTCACCACTGTTCGAGGTCGGCTGGTGCGTGATGCTGTACACCACGGTGTTGATTCTGGAGTTCAGCCCGGTGCCGCTGGAGGAAACAAGCCATTACGCCAAAGTCCGATCCATCCTGCTCAAGTTCCGCTTCCCGCTCGTGATGGTGGGCATCATGCTCTCAACTCTACATCAGTCGTCGCTCGGCTCTTTGTTTCTGATAATGCCGTACAAGCTGCATGCGTTGTGGTACACATCAACCATACCGGTGCAGTTCTTCATCTCGGCGGTAGCGTTGGGTTTGATGATGGTCGCACTGGAGAGCCTTGCCTCCCACTGGTTGTATCGTCGCAAACCTGAGTCCAACCTCGTGGCCGGGCTGGCCAAAGGCGCCGTGTGGGTGCTGGCCGTTTATCTTCTGCTCAAGTTGGGCGAGCTGGCTTGGGCCGGTGAGCTTAGCCTGATCTTCTCAGGAACCTGGGAAGCCAACCTGTTCATAACCGAACTTCTGATATCAGCTATCATCCCGCTGATTCTGTTCTCCATACCACGTGTGCGCGCCAGTCTGGGCGGACAGTGGGTCGGCGCCTGCATGGTTGTTTTCGGCATGATCTTCAACCGCCTCAATGTCGGCGGAGTGACCATGCTGAGCGTTACCGGCGATTCTTACGTACCGTCATGGATGGAGATAGCTATCAGTCTCGGTGTCGTCTCGGCGGCCGCCCTGGCTTTTCTTTTCGCCGTCGAGAAACTGCACGTCTGGGAACACCGTCCCAGCCATCCGGAAAGCGGCCGGCATGCCCAACCATCGTTCGATCATACTTCGGAAGTTTGGTTGGGGACACCGCTGGTGGCTGCACGCACCCGTTATTCGATGGCTTTCGTTCTCAGCTTCGCGCTCGCTTTTGCACTCATGCCGCAAAACAAGATCGAAAGCAAAGGTGTTGAAGATATTTCCGTACAGAAGGCTCGCGGTGGCGACACGCTCTTTATCGACGGCAACTATGACGCCTTCGGCACCCTGTTTGATCACGCCCGACATGTCGACAGTCTGGGGCGGAAGGAGTCATGCCTCAAGTGCCATCACATGAACGTGCCTCTGGACAAAGAAAGCGGCTGCTGGGAATGTCACACCAATATGTACACGGTTGCCGATATATTCCGCCACGATTGGCACGCGAGTCCCAACGGCGCAGCCATTGCCTGCGACGTCTGCCATGAATCCCAGCAGGAGCGACAAAAGGCATCCGCCAAAACGTGCCGCGACTGCCATATCGACCTCTATGCCGACAGCACCACCGATACCCTGGATACCTATCTGGCCGTGTCATACGTGGATGCCATGCATATACTCTGCGTCGACTGTCATCGCGGGCGAGCCGTGGCCGATACAACCAGGGTCGCCCTGGCCCAGTGTTCCACATGTCACACTGGTCCCCAGCCGGATTACCTGAAGGCTGAGATGGCCGATGAGTTGATCCGACCCGCCCCCGACAATGTGATGATGCCGCCGGCGATCCTGCAGGCAAAAGAGGAATAAGGTATAACAATGAGCGTGACGGTACTGATAGTCGATGACGAGCCCGATGTGGCCAGATACCTGGCCACCGCGCTACGGGCCAACGGTTACACGGCGGTGACGGCGGACAGTGTTGAGCATGGGCTCGAAGAAGTTCACAAGGCCAGACCGGACCTTATCTGTCTGGACATAATGATGCCCAGACAATCCGGGATCACCATGTACACGCAGCTCAAGAATGACAAGACCCTCAGATCGATTCCGGTGATTTTCATCAGCGGGGTGGGGCACGAAGACCCGTGGGACTTCCGAACCTTTGTCCCCGACAAGTCCGTTCCGCCGCCGGAGTTGTTCCTGGAAAAACCGATCAATGCCGAGTTGTTCATCGAATCAATAGAGCAGTTGATGGCCTCGATCCGGGGACGTGAGGGAGGGCCGAACGAATGAAGACCGACGCCAGAAGCGCCGACCCACGGCGCCTTATGGATATAGTCCATGCCGCGCTGTTTGAAGAGATACCGTTCAATGTCGCCGTGATTGATCGCGATTACAACATCGCAGCCGCCAACAGTTCCTTTACCGACCGTTTTGGAGACTGGCAGGGAAAGAAGTGTTATGAGGTTTATAAGAAGCTGCACCAACCATGTGACGAATGTCCGTCGGCTCAAGTCTTCGAGACCGGCAAGACGATAGTGGCTGACGCTGTCGGGATCGACCAGCACGGCAAGCCCACCCACTATGTCGGCCATGTTGCTCCCTTGCGGCTGACTGAGGATGGTCCCGTCGACTACGTTCTTGAGATGACCAGAACGGTAACCGGGACCCGGAGTTGGCAACAGGAATACCAGATTCTGTTCGATCGGGTGCCGTGCTACATTACTGTGATCGATAAAGACTATCGCATCGTTCGCGCCAACGAAGCCTTTCGGCACAGCTTCGGCGATGTCCTCAACCGCTATTGTTATGAGGTGTACAAGCGACGCCAGTCCAAGTGCCCGAACTGCCCGGCGGCACGGACCTTTCGCGACAACAAAGTCCATAACTCCAACCAGGTTGGCACCGATCGGCGCGGTCAGGATATTCACTATCAGGTAACGACCTCACCCCTGGCCCGCAGCGGCGACCAGGTGGGTCACGTCATAGAAATCTCGACCGACGTTACCGCTGTCAGGAAACTGGAGCGTGATGTTGTCGAGGTGGAACGGCTGGCGGCGGTCGGTCAGACGGTGGCGGGATTGGCGCACAGCATCAAGAACATATTGATGGGTCTGGAAGGGGGCAAGTACATCGTCAGCCTCGGCCTGAAAAAGGGTGACGAGGAAATGGTCAACGAGGGATGGGAGATGCTGGAACGCAACTTCACGAAGACCACGACTTTGGTCAAGGACTTCCTCAGCTTTTCCAAGGGTCGACTGCCTCAATTGCAGATGGTGAACCCCGCCAAGCTGGTGAATGAGATTGTCGATCTCTACAAGGATATCACGGCCCAGTCGGGGATAACCCTTCGGTCCGAGATAGCCGAACACGTGCGGCGCGCCCCTCTGGATCCGGACGGGATCCACACCTGTCTGACCAACCTGGTCTCCAATGCCATCGACGCCTGCCAGATGGGTGAGCAAAAGGGGACCGAGGTGGTTATCCGTGTGCATGAAAAAGGGGAGAAACTGGTTTTTGAAGTTGCCGATAACGGCTGCGGTATCGATTATGAAATCAAGCAGAAGGTGTTCACCACCTTCTTCACCACCAAGGGAGGCGAGGGTACCGGTTTGGGACTGCTCACTACGCGTAAGATCGTCCAGGAGCATGGCGGGAAAGTCGTGCTGGAATCCGAAAAAGGACAGGGCGCCCGCTTCCGAATGGAATTCCCTCGCAAGAGGCTGATGACATTGTGGCATGAGGGTCACGGTGAACGGCCAAGCCATAAAAAACAAGTCAGGAGTTGACTATGACGGACATACCCAAAACCGTGCTGGTGGTTGATGATGAAACCGACGTTCGGAATTTCCTGAAAGCCGCCCTGTTAGAGGCCGGGTTCAAAGTTGTCGTCGCCAAAGACGGCTTTGAAGCGCTGGAGCAGGTTCAGGCAGGTGAGCCGGATTTGATATCGCTTGACCTGGTGATGCCGGGCAAGTCGGGGGCCAAGTTCTACCGTGATCTGACCAGGAACAAACAGTGGGCCAAGATCCCGATTCTGATTGTGACCGGCCACGCCCACGATGAGTTGGGTCATGCCGACCTGAAGGAACTGACCATGTCAGGACCGGGAGTTTATCTGGAAAAGCCGGTCAGCCCGGAGAACTATATCGCGGCCGTCAAACGTATCCTCGGTATGGATACATCTTCGGACACCGAGAAATCGGCGGATCAATCGGCGCTGAAGGATAACTTGAAAGACCTGATCGACAAGGCCGATCCCAGGAAGCTTGAAGAACTGAAGAAACTGCTGGCAGACAAGAAGCCCAGGGGCGCATCGTAAGGTCGCACCCGGTGTTGTAATGCAATACGAAACTAACAGGCTGCCAGAAAATCAGTAGCCTGCTAACGCAGCCCACGGAGGACTGTAATGAAAGAGACCGGCAAGAAAATACTCATAGTCGATGACGAGCAGGATGTGGTGAGATGGCTCTCGATCCTTTTTCGTGAAAACGGCTACCACACCGAATGGGCTTATGACGGCCGTGAGGGGTTTGAAAAAGCTGAGGCTTCACCGCCTGACCTGATCACTCTCGATGTCAGCATGCCCCGCGAGTCAGGTATCAAGATGTACGGCAACCTGCTTAAGTCGGAGGTGACTGCGAACATTCCCGTAATCATGGTAACAGTAGCCTCTCCCAAGCTGGAGGAATTTCTTGGTCGGCTTAAAACCAAGAAGGCTCCGGCCGGCTTTTTCGAAAAGCCGATTGATAAGGACGAACTGCTCAAGAAAGTCAAGGAATTGATCGGCTGACCGGACAGCTCCTTCCTGCTGCGTGGCTGTCCTGATTGTCATGTGGCCGGTGTACGTCCTCGTGCACCGGCGGTCGGTGTGACATTTCGAGGCAGACGAGGATGTCCGCCTCGCACAGAACACCGGTACCCCACCAAGAGCGAAACGTCTGGTGGGTTCTTCAGCTATCCTTTGAATCTCCCACAGCAAGCTGTGGGCCACCGGCCAGTCAAGGCTATCGTTTCTACAAGATTCAAATCCATACTGTACTGCTCCTACTTAGCGCGCTCCGGCCAGAACGATGGCGTCGTATCCAATATGATATCGGCCGGGTGGCCCACCTGCTTGCGGTGGGTTAATAAACCCCAGAAGCCGTCATTGCGCAGCAGTGGAGCGTCGTCGTCGGTAATCATCAATCGCGGCGCGGATAGCATCCGGCGCCAGCATTGAACAGGCCACTTTCTCCTCAGGCAGCCCGTTCAGGTACGACACCACTTCGTCAGAACCGAGCGCCGCGGCCTCCTCGAGGCTTCTGCCCTTTACCATTTCACTGGCGGCTGAACTGGTCGCAATCGCAGCCGCGCATCCGAAGGTTTTGTACTTGATATCGATCAACCGACCGTCGGC
>CBDUZQ010000088.1:0-8826 GCA_965371755.1 uncultured bacterium | reverse complement strand
TGGCCGTGGTATCGGTGATTTGCTGGACAAACTCGTCGCGCATCTGCCGCCACCGTATGAAACATCGAGCCGGTCCGACGCTATCCGAGTAGCTCTGGTGGGACGCCCCAACGTCGGGAAATCTTCGTTCATTAATAAGCTTATCGGACAGGACCGCCTTATTGTCACGCCTACGGCCGGGACGACACGTGATGCTGTAGATACGCCGTTTGAGTTGAACGGACAACAGTTCGAACTGATTGACACCGCCGGTCTCAGAAAAACCTACAAAGTCCACGAGAACATCGAGTTCTACACCAACCTCAGAACCAAGCGGGCGATTGCTGAGTGTGACGTGGCGATTGTTCTGGTGGAAGCAACAGCATCGGTCACGGCCCAGGACAAACGAATACTTGAACAGGTCATTACCAACCGGCGGGCGGCGATACTGGCTGTCAATAAGTGGGACTTGATTGAAAAAGACAGCCGTACCGCCGATGAATTCACTCGTCAGATCAAGGACCTGCTGGCCCGGTTTGCCTATGTGCCGGTGATTTACATATCGGCCCTCACCGGACAGCGAGTGACCAAGACTATGTCGATGGTGAGTGAGGTATATGCCGAAACCAACAAACGTATCGCAACCTCGCCCCTGAACGAGTTTCTCCAACGCACTGTTGGGCGCCAGCACCCACCGGCCAGGCAGGGGAAGTACATCAAGTTCAATTACGTTACCCAAAGCGAAGTAGCGCCGCCGACTTTCCTCTTCTTTGTTAACCACCCTAAGCTGATTGACAAATCCTACATCGGCTACCTGAGCAACCAGATTCGCCGAGAGTACGGCTTCGAAGGTGTACCTATCCGTCTGAAGTTCCGCCGCAAGTAACAGTCCGGCGTTTCTTTTGTTACCGTCTGTTTTTCTTGCTATACGACTGCATCCGAGGGCGCAAGGGTAAACGCTCGGTCGTATTCGCCGATACATCAACTGTATGGCGTCTTTGACCGAACAGCCGGACACACTCCTCGAGTTGCAGACCCGACTCGAAACCACCCGCGCGCAGTTGCGTGATATGGCTACGATGGGGGCGGTGATCACGTCGATCCAGGAGATCAAGGCGGTGCTTTCGGTTGTCATGGACATGGCCCTGCAAATAGTCGATGGTGAGGTTGGCCTGATAATGCTTCAAACTGATGGCGAACTCAAGGTCGAAATATCGTGGGGAGTAAATGAAGAGTTCGCCAAGTCCCTGATGTATCTCGATGCCATGGACCTGCCTACCTACTGCTTCAAAGAACGCGAAACGGTTGTCCTAAACGAACTCGGTCTGAAGGCCGAGGACGGTCTCATGGTCCAATCGATCATAAGCGTACCAATCCTGACGGCCAAGCAGTGCCACGGTGTGATGGTAATCGTCAACAAGTCGGATGGCAGCCTCTATTCAAATGCGGACAAAGAAATCCTGGAGATGCTTCTGAGTTTCGTTGCGGTGGCCATTGACAATTCCAATCTGATCAATGACAAACTGGCGAGGCAAAAGATCGACCAGGAAATGGCGATTGCTCGGCAGATTCAGGAAACTATTCTGCCACAGGACATCGATAGTATCGATGGTGCCGATATCGGGGTAGCCTACTATCCGGCGCGTGAAGTAGGGGGGGATTTCTACGACGTTATCCGGATCGATGATTCGCACTTCGTAGTTGTGATCGGCGACGTTTCCAGCAAAGGCGTGCCGGCGGCACTGGTCATGTCGGCTGCAGCCGGGATAATTAAATCAATCATCCGCGCCCAACCGGATATTTCCATGTCGTCACTTGCTGCCTCGCTCAACGACATCCTGGCTCATGAGATCATTAAGGAGCGGGAGATGTTCGTTACCCTGTTCTTCTGTCGGTTCAATCTGGCCGATCGACAACTCACTTTCTGCAACGCCGGGCATATGCCGGGGCTGTTCTGGGATTCCAGGGAACAGAGTATCTGTGAATTGACCGAGGGTGGACCAATAGTAGGACAATTTACAGGCGTTGCCTTCAAGGAAGAGGAGCAACAACTCCACCCGGGTGACAGGCTATTCCTCTTTACCGATGGCCTTACTGAGGCAACCGACGCCGAGGGCAATCTCTTCGGACGTGAGCAGACCGAGCAGGTCTTCTCGGCGGAAATCGGGCTTCCCCCAAAAGAGTTCTGCGCCAAAGTCAAGGACTGGGTCGACCGCTTCAGTGAAGGCGCCGGCGAAGATACTCATGACGACTTCACCATTCTTCAGGTCAAGGTGGATTGAGCATGTCTTGTTACCAATGGGAGTTTCCTTCGGTCTCTGCCTCTGAGGAGACTATGTTGGAACGGTTGCAGGCAACCCTTGAGGACAACCTGGTTTCGCCGACTGACCGGCGCAAATTCATGCTGGCCGTCTCTGAAGCATTCAACAATGCCCTGATTCACGGCAACGAACTCAATCCGAAAAAGACAGTCAGGGTACACATGAGTATTAATGAAGACGCTCTCTGTGCCGATATAAGTGACCAAGGCCAAGAGGGGCTTAAGAAGATTCAGTCGCCTCGCGAGACAGATCTCCTTTCAGAGGGAGGCCGCGGCATGAGGTTGATGATATATAGTGCTGATAACGTAAAGTTTGAACAGATCGAGAATGGTGGCTTGAAAGTCACCGTGCAACTGGTACGAAAATCGATACCGCAAAACAACGTGAGTGGATATTAAGGAGCCTAACGGAGAACATTATGGAAATCAACGTGATGGAAGCCAACGGCGTGGCGATACTGAGCCTTAAGGGCAGGCTGGACCTGTCCAGCGGTTCGTCGCTGAAGGAACAGGTCAAGAAACTCTTTGCGGATGAGAAAACCAACATCCATCTCAATCTGGCCGCGGTCGAGTTCATCAACAGTTCGGGATTGGGAGCACTGGTTTCCCTAATGAAGGAGACACGACTTCGCAAAGGGCGGTTGACGTTGTCCAACCTGGCCAGTTACGTCCAGGAAATATTCGACATCACCCAGTTGTCGCATATTTTTGAGATCTTCGTCAGCCAGGAGGAAGCAATGAATTCATACCAGACGGTTAATGCCGGCTGAGAATTCACATTTACCAACAAGGGAACTCAATGAGTACTGCTATTGATCAGATAGCCGAACTGCTGACACGGTTGCGGTCGCCTGACTTCTACGTGCGCGAAGAGGCGGTTCGTAATCTGGGCTCATGCGACGCCGACGAGGCGGTGGCCGGGCTGGTGATGGCTTTGGAAGACTCGGACATGGGGATCAGAGAACTGGCCGCCGACCTCCTGGCCCAGATGAAAGGGGTCACGGCTGCCCAATTGCTGGTGAGATTCCTCGGTCATGCCGACATCGGTACGCGCAATCTGGCCGCAGAAATACTCGTCAAGATTGGTGGTGAGGCCGTGCCGGCCCTGCTGGATGATATAGACAACGAGGATTACGAAATCCGAAAGTTCATCGTCGACGTACTTGGTCTGATCAAAGATCCGGCGGCGGTGAACCAACTATGTCACAAACTCCTGGACGAAAACGCCAATGTGGCCGGTTCAGCCGCAGAAGCGCTCGGTGAGATCAGCTCAAGAGAAGCTGTGCCGGCACTTACCGGCGCCTTCGAAAAAGTGGAGGATGCCCGACTGCAGGCGGCCGAGGCGCTGGGCAAAATCGGCGATCCGTCAGCTCTGGACAAGCTGTATGAGTTTATGGAAACCGATGATCCCATAGTTAAGTTTGCCGTGTTGGAGGCTATAGGAAACATCGGACAGAAAGACTCGGTGCCGCGTCTGATGTCGATTGTCCAGTCCGACGACCGCATTATCGCCGAAACAGCTCTGATGGCTGTCATAAACGTGAGTCTGCAAAACAACAACAGGATCGATTGTGATCTGCCCCTCGATAAGTTCAGCGGATTTCTCTTCGACGGCATAAGAAACCACGATCGCAAAATCACCGAATTCACGCTCAGCCGACTGACCCATTGGTATGGAACCGATGTCTTGTCGTCGCTCCTGGATGTTCTCGAATCTGTCGACGAGGACGGTCGACAGCGCATCTCGGATATCCTGGTCGATGCTGGTCCGACCGCAGCAACTACTATGCTGGACAAGTTTGCCACCATCTCGGCAGTCGGAAAGCTGACAGTGCTGGAGGCTATTCGACAGTCCATCGATGATGAAATCGCAGAGCGTCTGTCGAGTTTTGCCGATGACTCCGAACCTGATATCAGGCAGAAGATAGCTCATCTGCTTGGTATCTCAGGATACACCGGCGCCATACCGACCCTGAAGATGCTGGCTGGTGACGCCGTCGGCCATGTTCGGTCGACCGCCTATGCCGCTCTCGGCTGGCTGGCTGATGAAAACGAGATCGACTTCCTTTTTGACGGGCTGGAAGACCGGTATTCAGACGTGCGTGAAGCGGCCATGGGGGCGCTGATTGTGGTTGGCACCCCACGCGTAGTCTCGCGTTTTACCAAGGACCTGCACCACGAGGACTTGGAGCGTCAACGACTTGCCGTATCGGCGTTAGGTATGATCGGCGATGCCGATGTGGTGGGACCGCTATTGGGGGCTGTCAACCATCCCGATGCATCAGTCAGAAAGCTGGCCGTCGTGTCCTTGGGACGCATCAAGTCGGTAACCGATTTACAGCCGTTGGTGTTGGCTCTTTCTGACGAGAGTCCGGCCGTGCGCAAAGCCGCTGTTACCGCCTTGATCGAAGTCAGGGGCCCGATGGCGGTCAGTGACATTCGGGTCTTACTTGATGACGTGGATGTCTGGGTACGTTTTCACACCATCAACGCCATTGGCGAATTGGGTATCGAGAACCATGCCGGGTATCTTCTGCCACACCTGGACGATGATCAGGATATCATCCGTATTGCGGCTGCCAAGGCGCTGGCGAAGGTGGACTGTCAAGATGCGATTCCACGCCTGCGTCAACTCGGTGGTGATAAGAATGATGATGTAGTGAAGGCCGCTCAGGCCGCAATGTCCCAACTGGAAGGAACTGTCTGATGGAACATCCCTCAATACTAGTGGTCGATGACGAACTGCTGATCAGAGATCTGCTCTACGATTTTTTCCAGGACCAGGGGTGGGATATCGCGGTAGCGGAAAGCGGTGAGCAAGCTTTGGAAATCCTGCAAGAGAAGAAAATCGATGTTCTCCTGACCGATCTGCGAATGCCGGCTATGGATGGGATGGCGCTTACTGGTCAGGTGCGAAAGAACTTCCCCTGTTTACCGGTGGTAATAATGACAGGCTATCCTTCGGTTGAATCAGCAGTCTCGGCCTTGCGCAACAAAGTCGCCGACTATATCACCAAGCCGTTCAATGTTAACGAACTGTACAAGCGGGTGGAATCACACTTGCCCAGGGACGATGAGGAAACGGTATGAGCACGATCGACGCAATGCGCCCTCAGGTTCTGGTCACTGATGATGAACTGGACATCAGGAATGATCTGAGTGACTACCTTTCGCACCTCGGGTATGATGTCTCCGTTGCCGACGACGCCGGCAGTACGCTGTCGCAGGTGACCGAAACCGCTTACGAGGTTCTGTTGCTTGATGACATGTTGCCCGACGAGAACGGTCTGGAGATTCTTCCTGGTTTACTTGATATCCGTCCATCTATGAGTGTAATTATCATGACCGGTTGCCCCACGGTGAAATCCGTTATCAAAGCAATGCGACGGGGAGCCTGTGACTTCGTAGTCAAACCGTTTGAATTGGATGAACTGAAGACGGCTGTCCATCGGGCTGCACAGCGCAATCAACGGCTGGTGGATGAAGCTCTCAAAAACTGTAAAGACACAACAAGGGATTCCAGGGCTGTGATAAACTCGGTCTCTCATGACTGAAGTGGCCCGGCTTCTTCAACCGAATCCTGCAACGGCGTTATAGGTTTGCAGGCTGTAAGAGCCAAAGGTGGCGTGATCATTGCCCAAAACGAAGAAACCTGTGTCGTCTATGGCATGCCGCGGGCCACAATCGAAGCCGGCGTCACCGACCACATCGTCTCCATCGACAGTGTCACCGACGAAATTATGACTTACCTCTAACTGCCTGCTGAGAAAGCACTCATCTTCGTCGTTCCGTGGGACACGTCTGATGTGTCGTGGTTTGCAACGACGCGACCTGGGGCTTGTCAACATTCCTCTCCGCAGGCATAATGAATTCTTCTATATGAATCCACACGTGGGCGAACCCTGTTGACCGGACAGACCTATAATCGCGCTCACTCGCCGAATGAAGTTTTAGTTGAATTAGGTTTGCCACATTCAGCTTATTGTGATGAAAGGTTTATGATTTTTTGTGATACGAAGTCATGGATGACCAGGACAGTACAGTTGTAGCGTCAGTTGAAGTGACCGATGAGGTCTCCCGCTTTACCGAATCGTATGCGTCGTTCAACCGGATAATAAACTCCCTGCAGCGCAAATACATCGAATTGCAGGAGGAGTTCACGACCCAGAACGATGAACTGGTCGAGGCCAACCGTCAACTGATAGAACTGAACGGACGGCAGTTCGAAGCCACCGAGTTTCTCAACAGCATTCTGGATTCACTTTCAGCCGGGGTGATCGCTGTCGATCAATCCGGCCGAGTGACACATTTCAACCCGGCCGCTTCTCTGATCATGGGGATACCGCGCAAAAACCCGCTGGGAAAGCTTTATCGTGATGCGATTCCACCCGGTCGTCCCGCCGATGCCAATGCCCTTAGGGCTGCGGAAACCGGCCGCGAGGTGACGACGGTGGAGAAGGAGATCGATCTGCCCGACCACGGGAGTCGGTGTCTATCAGTTTCAACGGCTATCCTGAAGGATGGCGAGGGCCGGACTAACGGCGCCGTGGAACTGTTTCAGGACATAACAAAAACTCACAAGATGGAATCGGAGTTGGCTCGCCTGAACACCCTGGCCGCATTGGGCGAGATGGCCGCCACGGTGGCGCATGAAGTTCGTAATCCTCTGTCGGCCATCGCCGGTTTTGCCGGGCTGCTGAAACGCGATCTGAAGAGAAACGATCCTCGGCGAAAAACCGCCGACAAAATAATCTGCGGCGTAGACAGATTGAACAAGACGGTCGAGACCTTGCTGAACTACAGCCGGTTTCAGCAGATCAGCCGCCAGGAGGTGGTGCATCAGGAATTCATCTCTGACACCATCCGGCAATACCTCGCCGATAATCGGCCAAGGCTGGGTGATATCAGTATTCGTGTCGCCGAATTTGAACCAAGTGATGCCATCGAGACCAAGACTAACATCGATGCTGTTCTTTACCGCCAGGCGATACTGAATATCTTCGACAATTCTCTGGAAGCACTCGACGGTGAGGGAGAGGTCATGGTTCGTTCACGTCTTTGGCGCCGCGACGAAGCGGCCAGAGCGTTCGGCGAACGGGTGCTCCTGGATGTCAATGAGACGATTCTGGAAACGATCATTTCGGATAACGGCCCCGGCATCGATGAAGAGCATCTGGACAAGGTTTTTGCCCCGTTTTTCTCGACCCGTCCTGACGGAAACGGATTAGGACTGGCCGTTGCCTGGAAGATTTTGAAAACACACTCAGGAGATATCCTGGCTCAGCGCAGCGAGGACGGGGGGGCTGCCTTCCACCTCTTGCTACCCACGAGAATTGACCACCAGAAGAGGGAGCATCTCTAATGAAACACTCCGTGTTGGTTGTCGATGACGACAGTCTGGTAAATGAATTAGCCTATGAAACTCTGCATCGCGCCGGCTATGACTGTCGCACCGCCCACTCCGCCGAAGAAGCGCTGGCCGAACTGAACGACCGTGAGGCCGACATAGTCCTGTCCGACCTGAAGATGCCCGGCATGGACGGCATCGAGTTGCTTAAGCAGGTCAAGAAAATGTCCCCGGACAGTATCGTGATAATGATCACTGCTTTTGGGACCATTGAGACGGCGGTCAGAGCGATCAAGTTAGGCGCGGATGATTTTCTCATCAAGCCGATAGTCCCGGAGACACTCGAACATATCACTGCCCGGGCTTCTGAGATACTTGACCTCCGCCGTGAGAATGCGCTGATGCGGCGTGATCTGAGCAACAAGTTCCAGAACCTGGTCGGCAAGTCCAAAGTAATGAAAGAGATATTCGACCTGATAGAGTCCATTGCCGACGCTCGTTCGACCGTCATGTTGACCGGCGCCTCCGGGACCGGCAAAGAACTGGTAGCTCGGGCCATACACTACACCTCAAAGCGCGGTGAAGGTCCTTTTATCAAACTAAACTGCGCCGCGCTGCCTGAAAACCTGGTCGAGGCGGAACTGTTCGGCTATGAGAAAGGCGCCTTTACCGACGCCAAGAAGACCAATCGAGGTCGCTTCGAACTGGCCGACGGTGGCACCCTGCTTCTTGATGAAATCTCCGAAATGCCGATGAACTTGCAGGCCAAACTCTTGCGGGTGATCCAGGAGCGTGAATTCGAGCGGGTTGGGTCGTCCCATACGATTTCCGTAGATGTCCGTATAATAGCGACTTCCAACAGTAACCTAAAGGAATACATTCGCAACGGGCGCTTCCGTGAGGATCTTTTTTATCGTCTCAACGTCATCCCGATTATCATAAGCCCGCTGGAAGATCGCAAGGAAGACATCCCACTCCTGGTGGATCATTTCATTGCCAAATTCAATCGCGAGAACTCCAAGCAGATCGCCGGTGTGGACAGTACCGCCCTTCGGCTGCTTATGAAATACCACTGGCCGGGCAACGTGCGCGAACTGGAGAATCTGGTAGAACGCGCAGTCGTTATTTCCAAGGCGACGGTTCTCAGCGAGGACGATTTCCCGGCCGATCTGGCCCTGGG
>CBDUZQ010000087.1:0-8963 GCA_965371755.1 uncultured bacterium | reverse complement strand
TTGGGCAGCGGTACGATGGTTCCATCCGGCTGCTGGTCGAACTGCATGAAGACAAGGTTGCCGATTTCGACGAATCGTTCGGTCTCGCCATTGACGACGTCGTCGGGACCGGCGCCAAACTTCTCACCTCTGTCGAAGTGGATTTCCGAACAGGGACCACAGGGACCGATATCCCCCATACTCCAATAGTTGTCTTTCTTGCCGAAGCGGAGGATGTGGCCGTTTTTCAACTCCGGCGCGATCTTCTCCCAGAGCGCAAAAGCGTCATCGTCGGTTTCGTAGACGGAAGCATACAGCCGCTCTTTGGGCAGGCCGAATGTCTTGGTCATCAACTCCCAGTGGAATCGGATGGCTTCTTCTTTGAAATAATCGCCGAAGGAGAAGTTGCCCAACATTTCAAAAAAAGTATGATGCCGGGCGGTGAAGCCGACGTTGTCGAGATCGTTGTGCTTGCCGCCGGCGCGGATGCACTTTTGGCTGCTGGCCGCGCGCTTGTAATCAATCTTGCGCCGCCCGGTAAAGACATCCTTAAACTGGTTCATGCCGGCGTTAGTGAACAGAATAGTCGGATCATCGAACGGGATCACCGGCGAGGACGGCACAATGCGGTGATCGCGGGCTTTGAAAAAGTCCAGGAAGGTTTGTCTGATCTCAGAAGTCTTGATCTTCGGATCCCTCATTTGTTTTCCGCCACAGCCGAGCAAAGGCAGTCTTGGCTGATTGATAGCCAAAGCCGCGACGAGCAAGGTAATTATAGGCCTTAGTGCGGGCGGTTTCAAGTTCTAATTGGCCGAAGCGAGACCAGCGTTGTTCCAGCGCGGCGGTGGCCAACTCGGTGTCATCCTCGTGGCTCAGCAGAGCCTCGGCGGTCTGGTCGGCCAGGTCGCGAGCTATCTTTCGCTTTTGGAGATAGGCGCACAGATATCCACGACCGCACGGACGGCGCTGGAGCAGAGACTGGCCGATCATCATGGCGTAGCGGGCATCGTCGAGAGCGCCGTTATCAAGGTACTTTCTGACCGTCGACGCAACTACCTGCGATGAGAATTGACGGCGGTGTAACTTGGCTCGGAGTTCGCCGACCGAATGATCACGCATGGCGAGGTAGCGGGCGGCCAGATGGTCACACTGGAACATGGTTGCTTCTTCACGTAGAGTGGCCAGCTGTGGCTGAGTGAGGACTATCCCCTCGACCAGGCGATGGCGATGCACCGTGTCCAGAGAAACCAGCAGTGGTTCTTCCTCACCGGTAATTGTCAGCCTAGCGCCGCCTCTGGTTTCGGTCAGCTTGAGTATTCTGATTCGTTCGTCCATGATCACCATCGGGTTACTGAGTCAATATAGTGACCAGCTATATCGCCGCACAAGTAAATGCAGTGGCTCACTGAGATAGAGATGACGTTGCCGTGTGTTCAGGTGCTGTCAGGCGACTCGCCTGACAGCCATCACAGGTGAAAGCAGGCGTCGGGCGGGGTCGCCCGACACCACCCAAGAATGTGATGATTCAGCGATTACAAGCCAGCCGGGCAGGCGTGAAAAAGCCTGCCCGATCCCATGAATCGCCACAGTTGTTGTTGACTGTGCGGCCTGCATGTATTAATCTGTCGGACAATCGGTGGTGATCGGTATGACCGCCTGTCTGCAACCACCACCGTGCGCCGGCTGACATGCGGCTCGGGAGACGGCGCGGCCCGACACATACTTTATCGAGGGTACGACGTGACTATGGATCTTGATTTGCAGGGACGAATAGAACGGTTTACACTACCTGAAATTCTTCAACTGATAGCGTCCAGCCGAAAGTCGGGGACGTTGGGAATCCAGAAAGACGATTCGATTGTGATGGTGTACTTTCGTGACGGCAATGTCGTCTATGGGTATGGCCCGCGTCAGACGTTTCACCTGGGTCAGTTGCTCAAGGAGCGCGGGGTCATCACCGACCAGCAGCTCCAGGAGGCGGTCAGTGTTCAGGCCAAAACTGAAAACAGCAAACGTCTCGGTGAGATCATGATCGGTCGTCACTACATCGATCGTGCCGACCTTACCCAGGTGGTCACCAGGCAGGTTGAGGAACTTCTTTACTCATTGTTGTCATGGCAAACCGGATCGTTCAAGTTTTACGATAATCAGTTTCCGACCGAGGAAGAGATCACGGTCGATCTTTCGGTGGAGAACGTAATCCTTGAAGGTTTGCGCCGGGTCGATGAGATGAACATGGTGCGCGAAGCGCTGCCTAATCTCGAGGCGGTATACACTATATCCGCTTCTCAGGCTGGGCGCACGCGCAATGTTTCGCTCAAAGCTGAGGAGTGGAACGTCATGGCCTTAGTCGATGGTCGTCGCGATCTCAACGAAATCTGCAAGCTTAGTTCACTCAAACGCGATGAGACGTTGAAGGTGCTGGCTCACCTCAAACTGGCCGGTATTATCACCAAGACCGAACGCAAGAAGGAAACATCTTCACCTCAGTTGGATAAGATGGCCGACCATCTGGCGGGTCTGTTTGAGAATTACCTGACGGCCAAGCCGCGCCGCGCCACTGTCAAGCGCGCCATCACCAGCACTTTGGTCGAGGAGGCCGATTGAGCCACCCGAAATCTCTCAGGAAGCTTCAACATACGCTTGAGTCGTTTTTGGAGCGAGCGGTTGGGCAAAAAGAGCAGCGCCTCATGGTGCTTGAGGGTATCAACCGGTTGGACGACATCGCGCGAAACGAACTCGGCGACACGACCGGCGAGGCTGTCGGCGAATGGTTCGCGCGGCACAACCAGCAGCTTGAGCAGGGTGACCTGAGGCCGGGCGATATAGACCGGATCGGCCACATCCTGCATGAAATCAAGGATGGACTTGATCAAAGCGACGGTTCGCCGGAAGGGCGCAAGATTGCATCCGAGATCAATCGCTGGGAAAAGGCGGCGCAGCGGTCAAGGAGCTCGCTGACTCTCAAGCGCGGCCCCGAAACGGCCAAACCAGAGGACAATTCGATCAGCCTGTTCGGGAAAACCCTTGCTCGGGCTTCGGGTATGTTTCTCGAAATGTCAGCCGGACGCAAGCACCTGCTCTCGGCGCTGGATGAATCTCTGAAGTCGGCTGAAATACATAAAAACAGAGAGGCCTTGCTTTTGTCGGCCTTTATCATATATTACCTCAAGTCCGGCGGCTATAAAGTCGAGCCGTACGTGAAGCGACTCAAAGAGGCCGAACGGCTCCAGAAAGAGGCCACGTCGTATGCTTAAGCCGGCGGAAAAAGCTTACTTTCAGGGACTTGCGGCCTTGAAGGATAAGAAATATGAAGCGGCAGCCGAACTGTTTGATAAGGCGGCGCCGTTTTTTGAGCAGAACAAGGAGTTCGGGATTTTTCGGGAAACCACCCGACTGCTTGTGGCGGTTACAGAAGAGTTGAGAAAGCTCGAAAAAGAAGAATCTTTGAATATAGAGGAATCATTCTCCCATGGCTAAGAAGATGTCGTTCTCCGACAAAGCCAACAAACGCGCCCACGCCATGACCTGCCCGGTCTGTCAAGAGCCCATCCAGCATGTCAAGTTCATGAAGGCAATCAAAAGCGACAAAGGCGGCTGGAAAATGCGGGCTCAGAATGTCGGAGTTTGTAAGTGCAATAACGCTGAGATCTACGGCTAACGATCTCGAAGTTTTCACATATGCAGAACCCTCCCTGTTATAGCGGAGGGTTTTTCATTTGCCTGAAAACGCCGTTGACTATAGACTATGTGCGTGGTATACGTCCTCGTGCGCCACGTATATGTCATGCTGAGCGCAGTCGAAGCACCGGGGCAGACGAGGACGTCTGCCGCCCACGCAGGCGAGCCTGTTTTTCGCGCTTCGCGCGTCGAGGCGGTGGCTCCATAAGCTGTTAGATATCGAGAATGTCCGGTAATATGAAAAAGATAGTCAGCCCGTTCAACGCAGCCGCCGCTGCATATTTTATCCTGCTGATCGTCTATCTCGCAACCGCGTCCTTTCCGCAATATCGCGTCTGGGGACTTAATCTATGGGCCTATTTTCCGGAGAGCGTACTTTGGGCGCTGTTTGGTGGCGGCGTACTGGTGATCGTCGGCTTATTCCTGCTTGGTCATCGGTATTGCGAATATGAGAACGAAACTACCGAGGGAATGAGCGGCGCCGCTTACTGGATTGTCACCGGCGGTTTGGTGGCAACACTGACGCTACTGTTCTACTTCTGGCGCGCCCGGACGCACTTCCTCGGCGACGGCTACACCGTACTGGCTCTGCTGGCCGACCCCGAGCCACTGGTCAAGACACGCGAGATCGGGGAGGCGATGCTGCATATCTGGGTGAAGCAACTTTTTGGCCAGGGGGAACCGGCCGCTCTGAGGAGTTTCCAGTCGATCGCTATCGGCGCCGGGGTTGCCTACTTAGTGTCGCTCGTCATATTCGCGCGGGCTTTGTTCGGGCAGAACCGTGATCGGATCCTGTTCTTCCTGGGGCTGGCCTCGTGCGGGTACCTGTACAACTTCTTCGGTTATGTCGAGAATTACTCCGCTTTTGTCGTTATGGTGTCGCTGTACTGTCTGACCGGTCTGCTGGTGGCGCGCGGTCGGGCGCCACGCTGGAGCGTGCTGCCGATGGTTGGTCTCGCGGTGCTGTTTCACATTTTCGGGGTAGCGCTGATACCGAGCGCGGTCTACCTCCTGATGGCCGATACGCGATGGTCCCGTCGGGTCGGGCGATGGTCGACCAGGACCAAATGGTTGTTGGTCGCCGTACTTTCCGCCGCCATGATAGCCGTCTTTCTGCATTTCTATTACAACTATTTCTATTTCCGATTCGCCATCGTGCCGCTACTGCCGGACCGGTTTACGGTTGAGGGATACCATCTGTTTTCGCTGCCGCACCTGATCGATTTCGGCAACATGCTGTTATTACTGGTTCCGTCGCTGCCGATTGGGCTTGCCCTGCTGTTTTTCAGTCCTTTGAAAAAGCTGGTAAGGCGACATGAGTACCGTTATCTCTTGTTAGTCGTGGCATCCTGCTGCGGGGCGGTGTTTATTTTCGATCCCAAGTTAGGAATGCCGCGCGACTGGGATTTGTTCTCATTTGTGGGGCCGCCATTAGCGCTGGCCTGTTTCTACTTTGTGCTCGATGCGAAAGTGAGATCAAGGCGCTACGTCTGCATTGCCCAGATGATGGCGGTCCTGGGTTTCCTGATGCTGTTTCCCCGAGCAATAAGTCAGACCAGTCCGGATTTGTCCGTGACCTGGTTCAACAACTACACAGCGCTGGACAAGACCAGGAACATGTACGGGCGCACCCTTTTGAAAAAGTTCTATGATAACCGGGGTGACGCCCAGGCCTCAGAACGCGAATACCAGCACTATGTCACCACCTACCCGGAGTTCACTCTGAATCGCCAGGGCATGGCTCTCAAGAAAGAGGGCAAGTACGCTGATGCGATTGCCTTGTACCGAAAAGCGATTGATCTGCATCCCACTTTTGTGGCCCCCTATGCCAACATGGGGATGTGCTATCTGCAGCTTGGCCAGTTCGACAGTGCATTGGTGATGTTGCGTATCGCTGCCGGGATGAATCCTTACAATTCTATTGTCCACAACAGTCTGGCCCGGACTTACTACGAGCGGGGCGATTACGCTGAAGCCGAGGCAACCCTCAAGCGTGCGCACAGGCTGTCTCCGAATGAATCGGCGCCGCTGGTCGGCCTTGTACAGCTATACAAAACCACCAATCATCTTGATAACTGGCTCAAGTATCTCAATTTGCTTGTTGCCCATGAAAACGCCCCGCTGATCGCACTGACAGAGTTGGCGGAGTATCACCTTGGCCAGCGCCGGCTCGCCGAAGCATCGGTGCTCTACCGCCGCGCGATTCCTCTTGGTCTGGACAGCGCCTATCTGGCTGTTTTGCGACGCGAGTTTCCACAGTTGGGGTTGTAGCAGGCGAGCCTGTTCCTGGCGCTCCGCGCCCTCTGTGCGCCAACGCTCATGTGCTTGTTCGATGGTGGTGTCGGGCGACCTGTGCCCGACGCCTGCTATGCAACGTAGGGAGCCTACCTGTCGCTCCGCTGTAGGTGGGGTACCAGTCAAACTTTTTTGGCCGTGGACGATTCCCCCTGTAAGATTCGCCTCTCCCAGGTACCATAATATCAACGGGTGACGCGTGAGTGGAAAGGCTCAGCCACAATTGCCGAAACGCTTCTCCTAAACAAATAGCGATGACACACGTCATTAATAGTGAGCCCCGGCCCCACCGCCGACCGAATCTGGAGCAAGGAGAGCCACCCCGATGCAGGGCTGATACTATCTTATCACCCCACAGCTCGGTATCGGTGCCTTGACAAAATGAGAAAAGGAACTACCTTGTAACAAAACCGGTACTTACCGCAGGTTTTACCCGCCAATCGCCTGTTCGAGCACCAAGCACGAAGGAGAGTCCAAAATGACACGAGTTCTGCTAACGGTAACAATCCTCGCCGTTTCGCTGTCGATCTCCGCGACCGCCATCGCCGACAGCAGCCTCCCGCCGCCGCCAAACATCCGCCTCACTTACATCGAATACTGGCTCAATAACGAGGAGCAGGTTTGGATCTGCCCCACCGACAGCAATGTGATTGTAGCCAACTGGCGTGATTTTCGTCTGGGATATCGGCAAATGGGGATAGGCCGCTCGACCGACGGCGGCCTGACCTGGATAGATTCTCTGGTCAGTAAGAGTATGCAGATATTCGGTTGGGACTCACAGCAGTCTGATCCCACTCTCAATGCCGACCGGCTGGGAAACTTCGTCATGTCGGCGCTGGACTGGGATGCTTTTGGTTCAACCGGTCTGAGCACGATTGCGTTTTACAGGTCGACCGACAAGGGTGTCTCCTGGACCGGCCCGGTGCCGTGCGTATGGTCGGGCAGCAACGTAACTTTTGAAGACAAGCAGTTTATTGCCATCGATCGTACTGGCGGCATGTACGACGGCAATGTCTACTGCATGTGGGCTCGTTTCTATGACGGTCCCAACCGCTTGCAGTTTGTACGGTCCCTCGATGGGGCTCAGACGTTTGAGGACACAATCATAGTCGGCCCGCAACAGTTCCCTTCCGGCTGCGGCGTTCGTGATGCCGGGCAGTTCTCATTTCCGCTGGTCAATTCCAACGGCGATGTTCACGCTTTCTGGCAGGGCTTCGCGTACGATTCGTCAGGCAATTGCACCGGCACCTACACCATTAAGCACACCAAATCAACCGACGGTGGTCAGAGTTTTCCCTACCCGGATACGGTTCTGTCCGTCAGCGGTTATCAGTATGCGAACGGTGGGATCAACACTTACTCGGCGCCGGCGGCTGATGCCGACATCTCGGGTGGACCGTTCGACGGCAACATCTACATCTCCTTCACCAATATCGGGCCGGAAGATGGTTCTCGCAGCGATGTCGATTTCGTCCGCTCTACCGACAATGGTGTCACCTGGTCGCCGCGCATTCAGATCGACGACGCGATCGACGCCGACCTGAACGACGGCTTCCACCCCTGGTTGATCGTCAATCAGGAGGGTGTGATTGTGGTCATCTTTTATGATCAGCGTTTCGATTCGCCGAACTACCTGCTGTTTGACTGCATGGCTGCCTATTCCTTCGACGGTGGCCTGACCTTCACCAGCAATCACCGCATCTCGTCGGTATCGTCGAACCCCGGCGACCTGAAGTCCGACCGGGCGGATCTCCCGGCCATGGTCGCCGATGACGGCAGCCTGACGCCGCTGGCACTTTCTCGAGCCGGGTTGATCGGCGAGTACATCGGTGTGACGGCCTACTATGATAAGATCAACGCGACCTGGACCGACTCCCGGGACGGCAACAGCGAAGTCTACACCGCCAACTGGTACCTGCCGCTGATGGAGCCGCGTTTAGCTACTCCAGAGACCGGGTCGTATCATGGAGGCGTACCATCGTTTGCCTGGTCGACATCGTGGAAACACGATCAGGACCGGTATCGGTTGGAGATATCTACCGATGAACTGTTTGGTGAGGGCGTAGCCACTCGCACTGTTGACACGAATCTCTACTCGTTCGACAGTACGTTAGGCGATGGTACCTATTATTGGCGGGTCAAGTCGCTCAAGACTACCGGTTCGGACAGCTCGGAGTTCTCATCGGTCCGGTCGTTCACAATCGACACTACACCGCCCGATCAGCCGCAACTTATCGAGCCGGAAGACGGAACTGTGACGCTGAATGCGGCCCCGTTCTTCGACTGGTCGGAGTCGATCAAGGCGAGTTCGCCGGTAACCTACACGCTTACAGTTTCGACCGACCCAGCCTTTACACCCGGACCTAACACGCACGAATACGGCGAACTGACCTCCTCCGAGTTGAATCTGCCCGATCCGCTGCTGGCTGACCAGCTTACCTATTGGAAGGTCGAGGCTGTTGACGCTGCTACGAACAGTTCAACCTCGACAGTGTACACGCTGACATATTCCGGCGCTGTATGTGGGGATATGGATGGTTCCGGTGGCGATATTGACATTGCCGACCTGGTATATATGGTCGATTACATGTTCAACGATGGCCCGCCGCCGCCGGTGATGGCGGCTGCAGATGTCGATGGTTCCGGTGGCGATATTGACATTGCCGACCTGGTGTATATGGTCGACTACATGTTCAACGGCGGCCCGCCGCCGATTTGTAGATAACAGGTAGGTGTCACCCATGAGCCCGGTCGGAGGGTGAGCACGGCTCCATTTCTGTCATTCCCGCGCAGGCGGGAATCCATCCGTGCTTAAGGTTGTGACCCGACACATAAATGCATGTCAGACAAGAACGGCAGGTCACATCCCGCTTTCAGCGGGACAAGACCAGCCGCAACGATATAGTCAGAAGCTCAAAAAAAACCCCCCGGGCGAGCCGGGGGGTAATATCGAGCGATTGGAGCTACTTGAGCAGCACCATCTTCTTGGTTTGGGTGAACTGCTCGGT
>CBDUZQ010000086.1:0-8975 GCA_965371755.1 uncultured bacterium | reverse complement strand
CCCTGGGTTTCCAGAAATTGTTACTACTTACTTTCCCACTCCCAATCTATCCCCACCCATCCACGCTGTAAAGTAGAATTGTTGCAAGGGGCAGACGAGGACGTCTGCCGCCCACAAGAACAGTACCAATTCCCCCCCAAACGCATCGGCACAACCATCAATAAAGGATCATCCAATGGTTACCATTACCAAACAGACCGCCGCATTTGTCACCGCCAAACCGTTACGGCCACGTCATCACCACCGATCCTATTATCCGAGTATAAAAACACACAAAACGAACCCATTTGCACAGGGGGGACACTGAAAAAAAGCGAAAGTACCCAAAACGAACCCATTTCCGCACCGAGTACGCATACCGAGGGGCTTTCGAATTACGGAAGCGGCTCTTTTTCAAAGTCCCTTCTTGAGAGAGGATTTAGGGGTGTGTTATTGGGAGTATCTTGTGAACCGATGGGATCACAGAGAGCTTTGTCGAAACCCCCGGCCCGAAAGATTGCCGAAGGGCGGGTTTCGACAGGCCTACCCCCCCACCTCCCCATACACTTTCTCGGCGTAGCGGTCGGTCATGCCCGCGATGTAGTCGGCCGCGACGATCTCGATGCGTTCACCATCAAGCATCTGCTGAAAGCGCGGCGGCATAAGTGATGGTTCGGTCAGGATGCGCCTGAAGATAGTCGTGATTATATCCTCCGCGCGCTCCGACATCGTGACCAAATGTGGGTGCTTGTACAGTCGTTGGCGCAGGAAACTTTTCAACTGTGATACGAACGTACCTATCTCCTCAGAGTAAGCACATAGTTTCTCCGGCGCCTGTCTGACAGAATCGAGATCAGTGATGCCGAAGTGGTCAATACGTGACGATGTTTCGTTGATGACATCGGTCGCCATGCGATCCACCAGCCGTCGCACCAGGGCGTAGCGTTGGAAATCGGAGGCCGGATCTTCGCCGAGCGGAGGCGTCGCACCAGTCAGTTGTCTGTATAAATCGCTATTGTTCAGGTCGTCGAAACTGAGGATCCTGGCCGAGAGGCCGTCGTCGATATCGTGAGAGTTGTAGGCGATTTCATCGGCGATGTCAACCAGCGCCGCCTCCAGAGTCGGCTGTTGATCCCTGTCAAATCCCGGCGCAGTGATCGGTGCGCTGGTCTCATGCTTGACGATCCCTTCGCGCACTTCGTAGGACAGGTTCAGACCGGGATGCCGGGCGTAGCGCTGTTCGAGAATGTCCACCACCCTGAGCGATTGGTGGTTGTGATTAAAACCTCCCTGATCGGCCAGCAATTCGTTCAGCACATCCTCGCCCGCATGGCCGAAGGGAGTGTGGCCGAGGTCATGCACCAGCGCGACGGCCTCGGTGAGGTCTTCGTTGAGTCGCAGGTTGCGGGCCAACGTTCGAGCGATCTGCGCCACCTCGATAGTGTGTGTGAGACGGGTACGAAAATGGTCCTTCTCGTGCGGAATGAAAACCTGCGTCTTGTATTCAAGCCGCCTGAAGGCTGCCGAATGTATGACGCGGTCGCGATCCCGTTGGAAGGCTGTGCGCAGCGGATGTTCCTCTATGGGATAAGCCCGACCGCGACTGTCACCGGCCAGAGCGGCATACGGCGCCAGCAATTCCTGTTCGCGTTGTTCGATCTCTGTTCGTGTAAGCAGCACTCAAGTACCTTTCTCGTCAGTTCGTGGATCCACTCCGCACCAGAGCTAACGCCACCGTATGCGAAATCCCAAGCCGAGGATGATAGGACGCAGCTATAGTTATCAGGTAGCTCTTGTAGTTCAACTCAACACCACCGCCATAAACGACCGGCACCGAGGTCACACCCCAGAAAAAACTTCCGCGCTGTGACAGACGGATCTTCTGCCCCAGACCAAACTGCGGTTTTTCTGTCTTCTCCAGCGTCAATCGTCCGGTAACCGAGTATGGTCCCGGCCCGATCAACTCCATAAACAGCGTGGAGACGATGTTGATCTCCGGACTTCCGTCGCTCAGTTGTGGTGTCGTCAGGTTCTCAAACATCAGGGCCGCTTTCAGCCGGTTTGTACTGTAACCACAACCGGCGCCGATGGTGACGGCGGTGAGGTTTTCATAGGATCCTCCAAACTCAAGCTGTATAGTCGACAGCGTCACACCAAGCGCTGCCGAATCTATCCGGCAGCCCAGGGCCAATCGTCCTACTTTTTCGGAATAGAGTTCACTACGGCCGAACTGAGAGAAACCAAGCGCCACGGTCCAACGGCCCAACCGACGAGCCGCCACACCATACACGCGGTCCAACTCTTTCATGGCGAACTTGCGAGAGTACCCGCTCTCGACTTTGAGCTCGCCGGCCATGATGCCACCAACGGGAACCGACAACAGTTCGAGAGCCGACGACTCCGCCAGCATCACCGTGTTGCCCATGCCGTCCGGAAGGTCGGTGTTCGGATCGAATACACTCCATGCGGCGCTGGGAACCACAAGACAGATCATGATTGGAATAAGGGCGTGTCGCATTATCATCGTGCAATCACTATTGGTTTCTTGACCGCTGCGGCCCCTTCGATTTCGCAATACAAAATATAGATGCCGATCGGCAACCGCTTGCCGGCGTCGGAACGACCATCCCACACGTATGTTTCGCGACGGTACGAACCCTGATCGAAATGTCGCACCACCCGACCCTGCCGATCGTATATCTTCAACTCAAACTGGTCTGTGTCGGGACCATCCAGCGTTATCAGAACAGTGTCTTCGTGACCGTCACCGTCAGGAGAAAACACTTCGGGCGTGACAGTCAGTACCAGTCGCCGCGCATCGTCTCCGAACACTACACTATTGGCTTGTCCGGGTGAACCGCCGGATTCGTCCGAGCGACCCCAGTCGTTTCGCCGTGCGTACTCTTCGCCACGGCACCAGGTGTGGTCATCATCGAACACAATGGCATAGATGAAGCGGTCGGCTTGTAGGCCGAATTGGTCCTCCACGCAAATGGTGTCTCCGTTGTCGTTCAACGGCGACCAGATCGGCGGCTGAATGATCAGCCCGGAGTACCCCGGATAGTCAGCTGAGAAAGCTGAAATCGATCTCGCCACTACGACACGCTCGGACGGTTGAAGACCAATGTAGGTTTCTGTGATCAGTTCAGTTTGACCACAATCACCGAGGCGCCATCCAGCCAGGTCTAAGGAAACATCGAGAAGATTGACGATCTCGACCCACTCCCCGGAAGCACCGCTGGACGGTCGCGGCATCAGTTCGGTCATGATAAGGGCCGGGAACTCTTCAGCCGGCGCCGTGAAGACACGCGTGTTGTTACGCAGACGATCATCCGCCGGGAGGATGGCTACCAGGTCAACATACATGTTGTCGAAGACATACTCTTCGTTGGTCTCAAACAACTCTCCCGGATTCAGTGATGGTATCTCAAACTGATCCAACAAGGGACCCGGCGTACCGGACAAATCTGCAACATAGTATAGAGACAGGACCGTCTCATCGAACATCTCAGAGCCACGATTGACCAGCGTGAAACTAAGAATGGTCCTGCCGTCATCGATAGTCGCCGATATATCCTCAAGGGCCAGATCAGAACCGACCGGTGTTATGGAGTTGACCACACCGGGCGTGGAACCTTCCCAATCGACCGATGGCTCAACAGCATTCAACTGCGGTGAAACACGTTCCAACGAAACGCCGTCCATGCCGGGCCCCGTCCAGGTGACGTCTGAAACCAGGTGACCATCGTGGAACAGTTGTATGGACCCACCCTTGTTCACCAGTGAGAAGGTCGCTTCGATCGGTGTTAGGATGGCTGTCTCGCTCGGCGTGTCTCCCCAGACGCCGGAACTGTCGCCCCAGTAACCTTCGAACGACGCCCCGTCGGTAGACACCAGTTTCCGACAGATGACCAAGAACTCGTGTGGTCCCAGAAAATATCCGGGGGCAAATGTGATCGTAGCATCGTCGACAATCACCTGGTAGCCATCCGTAAGCACAGGCTGGTCGGAATCCACGTATAGTTCAAACCACTCGAGATTAGTAGCTCGTCCCGGTTCGTTGATCATCGCCTCATTAACGACAACCTCCGCAATCACGGTTGATGCTATGCATACGACACCGATCACGAATGCAAACAGCTTTGAACAGCGTCTGATCATCACCACAACGCTCGCACTTCAAGTGACAGGGTAGTCCGATGACGCTCGCCCGCATCACGATCATAAGTTCGGCTCATCTTGACAGCCATGGTCAAGCCATCCCAAATAGTCTGTTCGTTTCTAAGAAAGAGGTACCAATAGTCCACAGTCCCATTGCGCCCATCCAGCCTGGCCAGATTCGACCACAATTGCAGCCTTCCCGCTCTCGCTGTTCGATAGTCCAGGTGTATGAAGGCCGAGATGTAATCGGACCGACCGCTCTTCGTATTGTAGGCAATATAACTTCTGACGGCGGCCTGGCCAGTGGTAAATCTAAGTTCCAATCGAGTGCGACGGGAAGTAGCGCCAATCGCATCTCCGGCGACAAGGCGTCGACGCGACTTGACCAGGTGGTCCAGGCGTAACGAAAGTCTCGGATGAAACTGCCTGAGCAATCCTGACAGCAGTTGCAGATCAGAGCTGTCTCGATGTTGCCCTGAATACACCAGACTGTTCACAAGTTGTATCCGGTCTGACACCAGGACAATGGTTCTTATCATCCCTCCTTGATGTCCTGATCTTTTGTCACTCAGTTCGAAATCAATATCCTCAAGATAGATCGTTCGCCGACTATGACCGCTCTTGCTGCCGCCCGAGAGATCGAGATAGCTATCACCGTAGCTCCACGCGGCGTACTTTATCTGGGCGGTGCTGAACCGATGCCGACCTTCGATCAACATTCCTCCCCACCCGCTCTGCCTCCCTGCCTGGGCGCAGATTTCCAGCGCTGTATAGCCACCGCGATAGCGATAGCGAGTCGACGGCGCGATCTTTACGTCATAGAGAGATTTGTCCGAGTGCCGATGCCTGAGACGATTGACCCCCACGATGACACCGGGACTGAAGGAACCTATCTTCCAGGCCGCCATACCGGCGACAGTAGACAAACTGTGATCGGCGTCACGATTGAACGACGAGAGCAGTTGGAGTTGCACCGCTCTCACTTGCATCTTGACGTAGACACCGTTGTATGCACCGTAGTCGGGGAACAGGAAAGACTCACCCTCGAGCCGCTTAGAGAAATCGAGCAACTTGCCCCGATAGCCGAAGGCCGTGCCCAACCCAAGTCTTCGCGTGTAGTTCCCCAGACGAAGTTCGCGCAACCGACCCTCGTTCCTTCGGAAGGCGACATAGCGATCAGCTATCCGCTCAACACCGGTGTTGTCCCTTTGGATACGCAGAGATGTTGACCAGTCAGCAAGGCTCCATCGAATTCCGGCCCGGTACTGAGACTCCGACGTTTCCTCCAAATATTGAAAGTAACGGTAGCGAATTTCGCCGTGCGTGTCGGCATCCGAACGCACCCTCGGGTCGAACCCGGACTGCTGCTCCCTCTGAAGAGAGGTTGATAACGATGTTGAGTCGCCGTGGAAGTAGCTGAGGTTCGGCACCTCATCCAATAGGTGGCGATTATCGGCGTCGATGCCGGTGCGGATCACCTCGCGGAGAATCAGAAACTGGTGGTAGTCGATATCACCGGCGGCCAGGGCGCGGTATAACTCATCTTCTGAAGGATAGACCTCGGTCGACAACTCCTGCGACACTGTTGCCGATGCAATCACCAAGACGAGAAGTAACGCTTGCGCGACTCTCTGCAAAATCAGCTCAGTTGGTACTTTTTCAGTTTCCGATAGAGCGTGCGTTCGCCGATGCCGAGAATACGTGCCGCTTCTCGGCGGTTACCATCGGTTTGAACGAGCACGGCTCTGATCATGTCTTCTTCCATTGCATCGAGACTGCCGGCCTCACCGGCGGGAGGAGACTCATCAATATCGGCTTCTTGAGCTTCGCCGGGGATGTGAGCGGTAATCAGGTCGCGCAACATGCGCACCTCGTTCCCAAGCGACAGGATGGCGTGATAGATCAATTCATGCCCGGCTTCTTCCACCGTTTTGCCGGTCGACACCGGCAGATTTCTGGCGGCGACATACTGCTCATCGAGGAAGCGCTGCACGTCGTCGGTTCCGACCAGCCCCTTGCCCTTCAGAGCCAGCATGCGGTCGGCGAAATTGCGTAACTGCCGCACGTTGCCTGGCCAGTCGTACTTCATCAACAATTCCAAGGCGGAATCCGAACAAGTCAACTGTGAGTTCTCGCGCCAGAAGTGCTCCATGAGGGGCAGAATGTCACCCTTGCGCTCAAGGAGCGACGGCAGAACGATCTTGATCACGGCCAGCCTGAAATAAAGGTCCTCACGAAATGTCCGGTCATTGATCGCATCAGTCAGGTCGCGGTTGGTGGCTGATACGATTCGGATATCGGACTTGTGTGCAACCGACGAACCAACAGGATAAAACGTGCCGTCCTCCAGCACCCGCAGCAGCTTCACTTGCATGTCAGTTGAGGTCTCTCCAATCTCGTCGAGAAACAAGGTGCCTCCGTCGGACTTGCGAAACAGACCTTCCCGGCGACCCACCGATCCCGTAAAAGCGCCCTTCTCATGACCGAACAACTCCGACTCGAGGATCCCGGAAGCCAGGGCGCCGCAGTTAATCGCTACATAAGGGCGCTCGGCACGATGGGAATGATTGTGAATAGCCCGGGCCACCAACTCCTTGCCCGAGCCCGATGCTCCCACGATGAGAATAGCCATGTCGGTGGGTGCTATCCGCTCGATGATTTCCGCCACCGCTTTGATCCGACTTGAGCGACCGACGATACCATACGTGCGCAGGAGTTGCTTCAGACGCAGAATGTGTTTGACCTTGTCGGCCACGTGATCGTGTCCGATTGTCTCTGATACGACACCGTCGATGTAATCCGGCTCGGTTTCTACGGATAGATCGTCCTCGACGATCTTCCAGATTTCCATCAGGCCGTTGGATCGACGCAAGCGGGAGACCACTGCCGCAGTGAGGTCGGTGCGAGTTCCATGATACAGGATCAGGTCAACCCGCGTCTCCTTGACGATTTGGTATAACTGAGATAGTTCCGTACAGGTCTGGCCTATCCTCTCCCAATCGGTGTCGCTGTACTCACTCGCCGCCGGATGTGTCAGGACAACGACTCGTTGCAGTCTTTCTTCGTCAGTCATCTCAGTCACAATTCGAGAATCCTCCGGCCTTATCGATAGCGCTTCTTATTCTTCTTTCGCCTGCCGGAACCACGTGAACCGGCGTCGCCTCGATTCTCATCAGGCAACGCCGACAGATCTATCTCATTGCGCACCTTGTCTACTTTTATCACACCTACGCGAATGGCGTCGCCCATGCGAAACACCCGTTGCGTGCGGCGGCCGACCAGACGGTATTGCTGTTCTTCGTACAGGTAGTAGTCATCGTCGACCGATGACAAACGCACCAGCCCTTCAGCACCGAGATTGTCCAGCCGGACGAAGAAACCAAACGCGGTCACCCCCGAAATGACGCCGGTGAATTCATCACCCACGTGTCGCGCCATATAGGCCACCTGCTTCATTCGGACGGCGTCTCGTTCCGCCGCTTCCGCAATCCGCTCCGTCTCGGAGCAGTGCTTGGAAGTATGATCGATGACCGATGAGACCCGTTTGGCAAAGGCCGGGAGGTATCCTTTGTCGTTCAGTTGGCGCAGCAGGCGATGGACCAGCAGGTCGGGGTAGCGACGAATCGGCGAAGTGAAATGAGTGTAATGTTTGAAGGCCAGACCGAAGTGTCCGATATTGGCGCGTTGGTAGACCGCCTTCTGCATCGAGCGCAGCATCAGTTCATTGATGAAATCGGCTTCGGGACGGTCCTTGACCCGCTCCAGGAAACGGGCGAGTTGAACCGGCTTCATCTCGGGCGACACCGGGAAGCGATGACCAAGACGCGACATCATTGCCGAAAACTCCTCCATCTTCTCAAGGCTCGGTCGGTCATGAACGCGATACAAAAACGGCTGGGCGCGGCGAAACACCTCCAGCGCCACCGCCTTGTTGGCAAGTAACATACACTCCTCGACCAAACGGTGGGCCTCAAGCCGAACCCGACTGCCCAACTCAAGCACCTCACCCTTATCGTTCAGAACCAGCTTGGCCTCGGGAAGGTCGAAATCCAGAGAACCCTGAGCAAAGCGACGTTTGCCCAACAGACGGGCTACCTCCCGCGCCAGCCTCAACGATTCGGCCACGCGATTCACTTTTGGCGACAGCTTTGTCTCGCCATCGAACAACGCCTGTACTTCCTCGTAGGCTAAACGAGCGCGCGACTTGATCACACTGTCCACCAACTCCCAGCCTTTCAGGTCACCCTTGCGGTCGATTTCAAGAAAGATCGTATGGGCCAAACGCTTCCGATTCGGTTTGAGCGAACAGACGTCGTTGGACAAGACCTCCGGCAGCATGGGAACCACCTTGCCGGGCAGGTAGACGGAGTTGCCGCGCTCGAACCCCTCACCGTCCAGGCGGGAACCGGGTGTGACGAAGAACGATACGTCGGCGATGTGAACGCCTAACCTGAAACCCGACGCCGTGCGCTCCACATTGATGGCGTCGTCGAAGTCTTTGGCGTCCTCCGGGTCTATTGTGTAAATGCATTCTTTAGTCAGGTCCACCCGACGCGCGAATTCCTTGTCGAGCTTTCGCCCGGCGGCCTTCTCTGCTTCGTTCAGGGCGTCCGCTGAGAATTCGTCGGGGAGATCGTAGTTGCGGATAACGGTCAGCAAGTCGACTCCGGCTTCACCCGGGAAGCCGAGCCGTTCGATCACTTTGCCTTCCGGATTGAGGCTTGGGTTCTCCCACTCAGTCAACCGCGCCACTACCTTCTCGCCATCTTCGGCTTGCAGACTTTCTTGCTCCGGAATGTACAACTCGCGGTGAAGACGAGGATTGTCCGGCAGTA
>CBDUZQ010000085.1:0-8983 GCA_965371755.1 uncultured bacterium | reverse complement strand
TGGCCAACTGGTGGTTTCGTGCCATCCGAGATGTACACCAATATGCAGCAGGCCGGGTTTTCAGCCGATCCGACGCCGGTCGATCAACATACCGTGATGACCTATTTCGGAAATCACACGCTGGAGGCACAGGATACGCTTCATGTGTACACGGCGCTGGTCAGTGTCCATGAAGGTAGCTCAGAAGATCTCGTTGCAAGCGCGGAGGCAGCGCTCGCCTGGTTCCAGACCTATGTCCAGCCCGACTGCGGCTCACCCACTTGTTGTATGCCGCCAATCAGGGGCAACGTCGACTACGACGGCAGCGACAACATCGATATCTCCGACCTGGTCTACCAAGTTGACTACATGTTCACTGGCGGTCCGGCGCCGACATGCTGGGAGGAAGCCAACATTGACGGTAGTGGCCCTGCTAATCCGCCGTCCGATGGACCGTCCGACATCGACATCTCCGATCTGGTGCATTTGGTCGACTATATGTTCACCGGAGGACCGCCACCGGCCGACTGCCCGTAGGAGGCGTGAACGATAATTGGAAAAGGGTCGTCCGTTGCTGCGGACGGCCCTTTTTCGTGTCGTGGGCGACGTGCGTCCAGAGGCCGATCCAACCGGCGTCCGAGGTATAACTTTAGTTTGCCAGCGGACAGTACGCCGCCTTACTTGCTGAACGAAACCGATTAGCCGGCCGATTGTAGGACTGACGGGAAGACCTTATGTTATGCCATCAGTAATTCGACAACTCATCAGGAATGTTTTCACCTCGTGGATGGTGATGGTGATCGCCTTGGTGGTCACCTTTTTCTTCACACCTTACCTGATTTCCGAATTGGGCAAAACCCAGTACGGCATCTGGTCGCTGGTATTCTCACTGGTAGCATACATGAGGCTGGCCGATATCGGCATGAATCAGGCGGTTGCAAGGTTTTTCTCCAAGTACTTCGCCGTCTCGGACTGGAAACAACTCAACGAGGTCGTCAGTTCGGCAGCACGCATATACTTGGTCGTTTCGCTGGCCATTGTTGTCGCCTCAGCCTCAATTGCCTACGGGCTTTTGCACTATTTCCAGATTGATGCGGAGATGCTTCGTGTTGCACAGATCACGCTGGTGGTTATCGGCGTCAACCAGGCTGTGACGTACATGATGATCCCATTCGCCGCACTATTGCCGTTTCATCGGACCGATATCATCAACTATTTCGAGATCGGCACCCTGCTGGTTCAGACCGCTATCATCGTGCTTCTGCTGGAACTGGGCTACGGACTGATAGCCATGTCGCTTCTGATCCTGGGACTTAATATCGTCACGCATCTATGGCGATATTCGATACGAGTCCGGCTGTTCCCCAAGGTGAAATTCAGCATGTCCGCGATTACCTCGGAAAAGACCAAAGAGCTTTTGGGCTACGGCGCTACCTCGCTTCTGATCGTGGCCGCCTGGATCGTGATCTTTCAAACGGATAGTATCATCATCGGGCGGTTCCTCTCCATGGAGGCAGTTGCGGTATATGCCGTACCGGCGATGATCATCACGCAGTTGCGCAATTCGATCAATGCCATCGCTATACCCATTATCCCTACTATCAGCCATATCGAAGCGGAAAAAGACGACGCCAAAATCATGGATATCTATTTCAAGTCAACCCGATATCTGTATTATTTATCCGCTTTCATTTGCATCGGTGTGCTGATGTTCGGTGGACCGTTCATCTTGCTGTGGGTAAAAGAGGGGTTTACTGAATCGATCACCGTCCTCCACGTTCTGATCGTACCGGCGTCGATCTACCTGCCCCAGATGATTGCCAACTCAGTTCTGTTCGGAGTTTCCAAACACAAGATACTGTTTTACATACTGGCGGCAGAAGGCGTGGCGAACATTGCCCTGTCGCTGGCCCTGGTGCAGCCCTACGGCATCCTCGGCGTCGCCCTGGGAACGGCGATACCGCAGGCCATTATTTATTTGTTCATCTACCCAATCGTGTTTCATCGGGCCATGGCCTCGCCGGTCTCGGTATTCTACCGGACAGCCCTAAGGTCGGCAACCTGGGCCGTTGTTTTTACCTTACCCGTCGCCTACCTTGCAATCAGACTGCTGACACCGGACACATGGCCGCGACTTATCGGCGGCTGCCTGTTAGTATCACTGGCCATGTTGGCAGGATTCAGTGTAGTAATTCTTCAGGCTGGTGACCGCGCCAGAATCATCGAGTCTCTGAAGTCACGACTCGGTCTGGGAGGCTAATGGACGACGGAACAAACCTAATCCTGAATCGGGCTCAACGGTTGTGAGTACGCCGGGAAGACAGTATGTCTCCGCCAGATCCCTGCTCTTGACAGCCCTGGTATTCATGTCGATTGCCGGTGGCGTGGGTGTAATTTTCCCTCCCCATATTTACCCCATCGCTATCGTGCTCGGCTTGATCGCCGTCGGCTTCATGGTTTACAGCCCCATCTCGGCGCTGGTTCTGTACCTCGTCTTTTTCCTCGCCTGGCCTCAGGAGTGGGCGCCCTATTTCAGTTACCTGCCACCCTTCACCGAACGCATCATCGGTTTTATGGTCATGGGTAGTCTCGCGGTATCGTGGATCGTCAAACAGCGTTCCAGTTTTTATCTCGGCCGCGTCGGATACGGCTTAGTGGCTTTTATCGTAGCTCTGGCGTTGACTGTCTTCACCGCCTACTGGCTAACTGAGTTCAAGAATACTATGGTGGACATGTTGCGCTTCCTGACGGTCTTCGTGCTGATTGTCCAGATTTGCGACACGCCGAAAAAACTGAAAACCGTGGTGCTCTTGTACTTCATCCTGACCGGTATCATGGCCACTTTGTCGGTAGTCAACTACTACAACGGGATCTTTCAGTACACTATGGGTATCCAACGCGCCCTCGGACACGGACTCAGCTACGCCGACCCTAATTCGCACGCCGCCAACCTGGCTTACTGCCTTCCGCTCATGTTATACTACCTGAAAGAGACCAGGGGCAAGTGGGACCGAATCCTGATTCTTCTCATCGGGCTGATATGCGTGTGGAATATCGTCCTCACCGGCTCCCGAACCAGCATGATCGGCAGCCTGTTCCTGGCCGGTGTGGTGGTAGCGCGTTCAAAGCGACGATTGGCGTACAGTTTTCTGGCCCTTTTGATGTTAGTGGCCCTGATAATGGTAATGCCGGATCAGTACAAAAATCGGTTCATGACAGCCACGGAAATGGTTACCGATGAGGGACCGGATGAATCCGCCAGGGGGCGGCTTGAGGGATTACGCGACGGTTTTTACCTGTTTCTGAAGCATCCTATTACAGGGGTCGGCGCCGGATGTTACAAAGTGGCGCGAGGGGCGGAGTTCGGTGAGTATATATCCTCGCACTTCATGCTCGGTGAACTGATTGCCGACGGCGGCATCATCGGAACCGGCACATTTGCCTTCTTCATCTATACGATCTTCTGGTCTATCCGAGAAACCCGGCGTTACTTCAGAAACCGCAAAAAGAACCGTGATAACCACTTTCTGCTTGGCCTGGTGGAGGGTATCATGGTCTCGCTGTGGGTTTTGTTTCTTCAGGGTATGGGCACCCACAACCTGTATCGCTTCAACTGGTACTTCTTCGCCGCTCTGGTGGCCGTAGCCCATCGTCTGACAGTAATCGCTCGGGCGGCAGAAGAGGCTGAAGAGACAGATGAAACTGACTCATCGCCACCGGCACTGGCCGCCCCCGAGTCATCCGGACCGTAGCGCCGACGCCCTGGACTCACACATACAAACTTGACAAGTTCATCACACTGCAAGACCTTGGCAGCAGATTGAGCAGGGTCCTGATCGATAAGAAGCGGCCGTTTCTTCATGGTGGTTGGTGATCCTGCCAGGGTCCTGACACATTCGTCGGTAGTGCGGTGAGTGCGGGAGTTGAAGGTCTAATGTTGTCCTGCGTCCGACCCGTGCTCAACTGCCGACGGCGGGAAGGTTGGTGATGGGTTCTATGTCTAATCGTACGGTTTTTGTCCTAAGTTGCGTTGCGGCTATACTGGTGCTGGGGGTTCTCGTTCACCATTTCTATAGCTTCACGGTGGATGACGCTTATATCAGCTTTCGCTACGCCTCGAACCTGGCCGCCGGTGACGGTCTGGTTTTTAACATCGGTGAGAGAGTCGAAGGATACACGAATTTCCTGTGGACTCTGCTTCTGGGACTCCTGATTCGTTTCGGCGGTGATCCGGAGGTGGTTTCTAAAGTCCTCGGTATACTCTTCGCCTTTGCCACTTTGCTATTAGTGCTGGACACCTCGCGCAAACTTCTGCCCGACCGACCTTGGTTCAGTTCGATCGCAGCGCTGCTGTTGGTGACCAGCCCCTCTTTCGCCATCTATGCCGTGTCTGGTCTTGAGACCGCGATGTTCGCCTGCTTGCTGGTCTTGGCCATCCGACTCTTCCTTCGCGAAGAGTCATCACCGAATTGTTTTCAGTGGTCATGGTTGGTGCTCTTTCTGTTGACATTGACACGACCGGAGGGGTTGTTGTTTTTTGGACTTTTCGCAGCCGCCAAGTTCCTCCCGGAGCGCAATGTGCGTCGGTTGGCGGTATGGGCGCTGCCGTATCTGGTTCTGCTGGCAGCTTATCTGGCGTGGAAATATGTCTACTTCGGCAATCTGTTGCCGAATACGTTCTATGCCAAGACGGGACGCGGACTCTACCAGTTCATGGGGGGACTTTTCTACACTTACTCCTACTTCAAGAGTTACGGGGGAATCATGACCCTCATCCTGGTTCTGTTTCCCCTGGTGGCGTGGCCCCATCATTCACCGAAGCGAAAGAAAGTCGTGGGGTTGTTGTTGGTGTCGTTTGCGGCCTGGGTTGCATACAGCGTTTACAAGGGACATGACCCTCTCCCGTCATTTCGCTTTTTTGTGCTGGTGTTGCCGGTGACGTTGCTACTGATGACCCACGGTCTGGCGGTACTGCACGAAGCCGTCGGTAAGCTGAACAAGGGTAACGGCTGGAGTACCTGGGCGGCCCCGGTGATGACGGCGCTGATAGTCGGGTTGCTGGTGTTTCAAAACCTGGTCGTAACCTATCTTTCAACTGCGAGCAAACCCCAAATGCGAGAGTATCAGATCCAGATCGCGGGCATGGATGCCAGACACGAGTTCATTCCGATGGGCCGGGCGCTCAAGAAGATCGCCCCGCCGGAGTCCCGGATAGCGGTGATCGACGCCGGTGCTATCCCCTACTACTCGGGACTGTATACAATAGATCGCTGGGGACTGATCGATCCGCACATCGCACGGCGAAAAGGAGCCGGCAAAGTGGGTGAGAAATTCGATGCGCCCTACGTGCTGTCCAAGAGACCGGAATTCATTCAGACCAAGATGTATCGGAGCGGTTACAAGAGACTAATGCAGCAATCGACCGTACATCTCGACAACTTCGACTGGCCCGGGGACATGTACCTGTTCCTCGATTCCGGCTTCACCGCCGACTACCAGATGTGCGAAGAACCGGCTCTGGATGGTTTCTTCATAAGGAGGGATATTGTCACATCGTCAACCGACGTCGACACGGTCCTCACTGAAGAACCGTAGCGTCAGTTCAGTTTGGAGCGACCGATTCTGCGCGTTACGCTTTACGTGGCCGGCGCGATGACGATATTATGATAAAAGGATGAAAGTTACGACCCTAACGAATGAAATGAACTCAGCATTGTGGCTGATCCTCAGATTCCCGGAGCCCGCATGGATCTGATAAGACCG
The DNA here is from genome assembly GCA_965371755.1 of uncultured bacterium. Lineage (GTDB taxonomy): Bacteria > Zixibacteria > MSB-5A5 > GN15 > FEB-12 > JAJRTA01. Next base: position 3,241 of record CBDUZQ010000085.1, on the reverse strand, counting down.
TTGGCGCAACATATCTTTTTGCCGTTGTCACGATGGCATGAAGGCTTCAACAGTTCGGCTATCGTGCGAGAACTGGAAGCGTCACAGTTTCTCTCACCTGAGGAGATTCGCGACAATCAGTTTCGCCGGATTAAACAGTTGATCTCCGGCGCCTGCCGGCATGTCCCTTACTACCGCCGAATGTTTGACGAGCACGGGATTGCACCGGAGGACATCTCATCGCTTCAGGAGTTTGAGAAGCTACCCATGTTGACCAAGTCCAATGTCCGAGATAATCAGCAGCAGTTGTTGTCGGAGAAGTATAACATCGGTGAGCTTGTCCCCAAAAAGACCGGCGGCTCGACCGGTGTGCCATTGCACTTGTACTGGAGTCGTGAGGCGACGGCTTTCAAGCAAGCGGCCACGCAGCGTCACGATGGCTGGTCCGGTTACGCTCCGGGTGAGAAGCTGGCGCAACTTTGGGGCGCCGATGCCGGTCACGACACCCTGCGCGCCCGACTGTTCAACTTCTTAGTCATGCGAAGACTGCTCCTGGACACGTTGGAGATGGACGAGGAGAACAGTCTGGCCTTCATCGACAAGATCAAGCGCTACCGCCCGCGCTTCCTGCTGGGACATGCGCATTCACTGTACGTACTGGCTCTCTTTCTGGAGAGTCACAACATCGGTGATCTGGGCATCCGCAGCATCATTAGCACGGCCGAGGTTCTCACCGACGGCGAACGACAAAAGATTGAACAGGTGTTCTCAGCCGAAGTGTACAACCGTTACGGTTGCGAAGAACTCAGCATGGTGGCTTCCGAATGCGAGCAGCACGAAGGTCTCCACGTATGCACTGAGGGAGTGTATGTAGAAGTAATTGATGGTGACGAAGACAAGCCGGGCGAGTTGGTTATCACCGATCTGGTTAATCACGCCATGCCGTTTATCCGCTACAAGATCGAGGACACTGCGACTATCTACACAACCCCCTGCGCCTGCGGACGCGGCCTGCCGCGACTGAAGAAACTGTTCGGTCGCACCTCCGATTTTCTCTATACTCCGGACGGGCGGATGCTGTCCGGGATTTCGATCATGGATCATTTCGCTATTGACATCCCCGGCGTCTGGCAGGTGCAGGTTATCCAGGACGCCCTGGACCATCTGCATTTCAAGATCGTGCGGACGGAAGAGTTCGGAGAGTCGAGTGTTGCGAAGTTGGCCGAGACAGTACCGAAGTTTTTCGGCAGTGTAATGCGTTATGACGTCGAGTATGTGGAGTCGTTGCCGATGACGGCGCGCGGGAAGTACCAGTTTGCTATTTCGAAAATCGACAAACCGAATTGATGACCGATGAAAATCCTGATTCTTGACGAAGAGTTCCCCTGGCCCCTCAACACCGGCAAGAGAATTCGTTCTCTGAATCTTCTGAGGCGACTGGCCCCAACACATCACCTGACCTATCTGGCCTACGGCACTCGTGATTCTAATGGATACCAGGCGTTGAGCGATCTCGGGCTGCACCCGCTTGCCGTCAAACGGGCTCCCTTGCCAAAAACAGGTTCCAAGCTGTATTTCAGATTACTTGGAAACCTGTTCTCCTCTCAACCGTACTCGGTCGCCAGTCATTTCACATCGGCTTTTCAGCGAGCCGTACAGGGCGAACTGGCGACATCGTCGTACGATCTGGTGCTGTGCGAATGGACGCCGTATGCGCAGTTTGTGCGGGATCTCTCTGGTGTCCCCAGGCTGGTCGTCGCGCACAACGTGGAACATCAGATATGGCAACGTTATGTCGAGAACGAAACGCAACTGCTAGTACGTTGGTATCTGGGTTTACAGGCGAGAAGGATGCGCACTTTTGAAGAAGATGTGTTCTCTTCGGTTGAGGGAGCCACTGCTGTTTCCGCCACCGATGCCGCAACGATCAAGTCGATGGCTCCTCATCTCGATGTCGAGGTCGTCGACAACGGTGTCGACCTGGAGTTCTTTGACGATGACTCTGAACCCGCCGACACCGCTGCTCCCATTTTGGTGTTTACCGGTTCCATGGATTGGCGGCCCAACCAAGACTGTGTAGAGTATTTCGTGAATGATATTCTGCCGTTGGTGCAGGCTGAATGGCCCGATGTCCAGACTGTTTTTGTCGGACGCAACCCTCCCCCTAAGATTGCCGACCTCGGCAGACTCGACGGTGTTACTATCACCGGCACGGTCAACGATGTCCGTCCACATATTCGAGATGCAGCGGTGTACATAGTACCGCTTCGCATCGGCGGCGGATCACGATTGAAAATACTCGAGGCGCTGGCTATGAGGAAGCCGGTGGTCAGTACCGGTATTGGCGCCGAGGGCCTGGATGTCACCGATGGTCGGGAACTACTCCTGGCTGACACGCCGCAGCAATTCGCCAGACAGATAAACCTGCTTCTATCTGATCGGAGGCAGGCTCGGAAGTTAGGTGAGGCCGGCCGCAAACTGGTGGAACAACGGTACGGCTGGGATGCGCTCGCGACCAAACTGGAACAATTCATGACCAGGTTGGTGGCGGCGAAATGACTATTCTTCACCTGCGCGCCTCGAATTTCTACGGCGGTCCCGAACGGCAACTCTACCATCACGCTCGCGTGATGGCGTCGACAAACCATCGAGTCATCATAGGTTCCTTCAGTGAGAGCGGCAAACGACCGGAGTTACTCGACGTGGCCGAAGTCGGCAATGTTCACAACGTGTTGCTTGAGGTAAAAAGCGCCTACGATCTCTCGGCCATCGGCAAGATGAGGAGCGTGTTGCGCGAGAAGAATGTCGACCTGCTCTGCTCCCACGACTATCGCTCGCACCTTCTCGGACATGTCGCTTGTGCCTTTTCAAAGGTGAAGCATGTTTGTTTTATGCGCGGGTCCACCAAAGATGATCTGAAGGTCCGTTTGTATCAGTGGCTGGATCGATTGACGCTGGGATTCGCCGATCATATTGTGACTGTTTCTGACCAGCAGCGCCGAGCGCTGAGAGGGTTCTCCGATGAACGTATCTCTGTTGCGCACAACGCCGTCAGCCTCGACGAGTTGGATGAGATCGAATCGGTCGATCTCAAATCGGCCTTTGACCTGCCGCCGGAGGCGCTGGTAGTCATGGCCGCCGGACGGTTCAGCCTGGAAAAGGGACAGCGCGTCTTGATCGATGCAGCCGCAGGGTGTATTGACCAGGATCGCCGACTCTGTTTTATTCTGTTTGGTGATGGCCCACAACTGGCCGAGTTGCG
>CBDUZQ010000084.1:0-9077 GCA_965371755.1 uncultured bacterium | reverse complement strand
CCGGCAGACTAAAGCTGATCTCAGTTCGCGGGTTGAACGGGTTGGGGTAGTTCTGGTGCAGCGCATAAGACGACGGCATAAAGGTCGACTTCATGGCATTGTCGATTCGCACGCCGAACGCCTCGCGCCCGTCGGTCGCCGCCTCTGCATCGGTAATCCGCCATTCGCCCTGCAGAACGATCAGGTCGTGACGACCGGCGGCTATCGACTCGACGCCATCCATATCCAGGAGGCCCACTTTCATCCGGCCATTCACCGAACCGTGCAATAGGTCCAGTCTGTCGCCCAGTAGGTTCACCGGCTCACTGTCATTGTTACCGATGAGGTCAATCCGAAGGCCGCGCAAGGCTCGGGGAGAGTTGATCGCGATCGTGGTGACCCCATTCTCGAACACGGCACCGACAACCGTTGCATCATCAATCGCAAGCTTGCCGGATTTCGTCCCGAGACAGCCGCACACCGGCACCGGGCCGCCCTGGAAGAAGTAGTCGACGAAGTAAACCAGGTCGGCGATGTTCGGGCCGGTGCAGGAACCGTTCACATCAATAGTATTCATGATGTACGGCGGCGGTCCACCGTTGAACATGTAATCGACCATGTAGACCAGATCGGCGATGTCGATGCCTCCGGAGAGGTCAAGATCGCCGGGCACGTAAGGCGGCACCTCGGTCCGGTCGCGTTCACGATCGAACGCCGCCTCAAGATCCAAACCGTTGACGTCGGCGAACAACAGGCTCCTGATCGGGTCAGCCGACAGCGCAGTATCCCAGGAAATGTAGAAGGGGTCGTAACAGTCGGCGTTGAGGGCATGGAAGTGGATGTTGAACACCGCATGCTCGCCGACGGGGATGATATCGCCGGTTGAGTTGGCCAGGGCCACATACAAAAATCCGGAGTCCGGCTTGACGTACGAGAAAGTGTAGTCCCAGGTTTCAGTCAGTAGACCGACCCGTGACAACGAGTCAACCTCGGCGTCGAGAGGAATCTTCAGGGGAATCGAGGCGCCTTTGATTGGCTGGGTCAGTTTCACGTGAACCGGCTGAACCATATTGCCGTATGCGACCGTGGTCGAGGGGACAATCACGGAGTCGCCCGCACCCGGCATAACGCCGAGGATTTCATAACAGTGCGGACCGTCCCATTGCGGATACACGGCACCATAGCCTTCAAGAGCCCAAAACCAGTATCCCGAAGGCGGGAAGTATGAAGAATCCAGGCAGAGCGTCTTCCCCATTTGATCGCCGGCCACCTCGGTACGGATTAGAAGCGATACGGCATCGAATCCATCCTCCAGACCCGGACCAGTCATGACAGCACCACCGAAGCCGACCGTATCAGAGCCAGCCCCGTCACAACTGTGGTGGCTGATGTCAAAGGACAAATCAAACATGCTCCACCAACCGAGCGGGACGGTATCTCCAACCGCCGGCTGCCAGGTGGCGCCATCAGGTGAATACAGCTTGAAGCCGTTCGTCAAGCCGTACACAGCAAAACCGGTGTTGTTGGTCATGCGAAGATGATAGGTGATCGGTATCCCCGCCCATAGACCATCGTTCTCGATACTGTAGCCATCAATGTGATCCAGGGACACGGATGCTTCGCCGAGCGGAGGCTCTTCAATCGCAAACGTGTAAGGACCTCCCCAGTCAGGGATGTAATGCGACATCCCGTTGTGCGACCATTTCCAACTGCCTCCCACTGCAAAGAACGTGGAATCCAGACAGATCGTTTTGCCGGCCTGCGATGCATCCAGAGACGTGATCGAAATCTTGTATACCACGTCGTCGTAACCGTCGGGCATTCCGGTAGTGACAGCAATTCCCAACAACCCCACTGTATCTTCCCCATCACCCATAGGTCCATAGATCTCCTCCATCGCGACCAAGTCGAATCCCGGGTTGGTGAGAGTATCAGCGGTTGTCTCAGCCCAGTCGGCCCCGTCGGGCGAATACACCCTTATTCCGTTGGTGATCGCTGTAATGCTCACCCCGGTGTTGTTGGTCACACGGAGGTAGAAGCTGATCGGGACGCCGGTCGAAAGCACCCCCGGCGACAGTTCACCATCGACATGATCCAGCGAGAGGGCGCCACCGGCGTAGGGCGTACAATCCGCAGCGCCTGCACAAGGAACTGGACCGCCCCGGAACATGTAGTTGATAAAGTAATCAATGTCGGCAACGTCCGTGCCGTTGCACAGATCCATCTCAGCCGCCGATGGGTCCGGCGGTGCGGGGCCGCCCATGTACAGCCAGTCGATCATGTAGACCAGATCGCTGATATTCAACTGGCCGTCATCGTTGACGTCGCCGCACGCTGATTTGTCCTGAGCGAAAGCCGTCGCTCCGAAGAGCAGTAAAGCTCCCATAGCCGCAATAGTGAGAAAACGTTTCACATCATCCTCCTCGATGTATGGCAGAGATTAGGAATTCTTGTATTCGATATTAAGTGTGTAGCCAACATACCATCCTCGGTTGTGCTTAATATCCAATTAAGCCAGATAGCCGATGTTTGTCAAGCCAAAACCTGAACGGAGTCGAAGGGTAACGCAGGACAAAAAGGTAGGGTCGCAGGGCTCCTGCCCTACGATGCCCTACGGACAGTTAGCTGGCGGCGGACCACCGTTGAACATGTAGTCAACCAAATGCACGAGGTCGGTAATATCGATCGGTGTGGAACCGCCGCTGCCATCGATGTCGGCTTCTTCGACACAGAGCGGCTCGGGACCACCGGTGAACATGAAGTCAACCAGGTAGACCAAATCGGAAATGTCGATAATGTCGCCGGGGTCGTTGTCGACATTGCCACGGATACCTATACAACATGAACACGGATCATCAACACAATAGGTGCCGTCACCTTTATAGATACCACCGTCATAAAGGAAACAATTGCCGGGAGACAGCGTGAAACAGGTGTCCAGCACACAACAGGCCCCACGAGTAGTATCCACTTCGCAGCAGGTAGGCACGGGGTATCCGTTGGTGAAAACGCTCATGCCGTAAGTAAAGTAGTCTTGATAGAGAGCTACATCCAGATGGTCAATCTCGCAGTCGCCATTCATGTCACTGGAATAAAGCACCGGCGGGGCAGGACCGACCCCCTCCACGTAATCGACCAGGTAGCTGAGATCAGCGTTCGTCAGCGGGATTCCGTCGTTGTTGACATCGCCCGTCGCAAAACAGTCCGGAGAGCTAATGGTAAATGAGCGCACATCCGAATACTCCGATGACTCGGTCGTAGACAGTTTGAACGCTTTCACTCGCCAAAAGTAATCTTCGCCAACCACCAGCGGGTCCCCGGAGTAGGTGCACTGATTATCGAAGCTCTCACACTCGAAGAAAGTGGTGGTGGTGAAATCTGAACCATGAGCGACCTGCAACAGATATCGGTCATCATCCTCTTTCCAACTGGTAGACCAGACCATGGTGGGGGTAGGATCACTTATCGAATCACCATCCATGGGAGATACAAGCCTCGGCTTCATGAGCGGAATCGTCCAGTTGGCGCCGTACACGTCCTGGTTGCCTGCGCGGGTGTCTGTCCAGGTGGCGTTGATGTGATCGTTGAAGGCAGTAACTCCGATGTATTCGGCAATCAGCCCGGCTCGAGGAGAACGTCCGCTGGTGATTTCCATCCGTGGATCGGCCGGAGCTGGTGTCGTACGCCCGGAGAGTTTCAGCCAACCCGGATTTATCGATACCCCTGAGATGCGGTGGTTGGTCGTGAAAGTCTCTCCGCCATCGAACGAATAGGCGGCGAAGGCGTCGAACAGGTAGTGGTTGACAACGTCGGTACGCTGATCGTACCACAGGCAGACCAGGGTGCCTTCTTCGTTGCAGACCAACCAGGGATGGAACTGATCGTACATAGCTCCGACACCAACGTAATCATCGTTTATATAGACCGCATCGGACCAGGTAGCGCCGCCGTTAGTCGACCGGACAAACTCAATGTTGTAGTCGTCGTATTCCGGGTTATTGAGGCCCATATTGGCGTATGCGACATAGATATTGCCGTCGTGCGTCCCACCCCAAACATCGGTGGCAACGACCGGCTGGTTGTAAACATCAACCCCGCCATCCACCTCCCCCCAGTTGCCGACCGTATGACGGATAACCACCGGTTCGGTAAAGCTCTGGCCACCATCGACGGACTTGACCATTTTCATAGAGGTGAAATAGTCACAGGTTGTGGTGTCGAGGTCGCCGCCGATCCACATGACGTACACAGCGCCGTCACTACCCACAGCGGGACAGGCAAACTGACCGGCATCGAGAATACCCCAACCACAGGGTGTGGCGTCGATATTCGGTCCCACTATCAGTGTATCATCGAAAGTCTGGGCGCCGTCGGTGGAGCGAACAAACATGATGCGGTTGGGATTGGGGAATCTGGCCCAGGCTACATAGTAATTGCCGGAGTTAGGACCATCGGTACGGTCAACTACAGTGAACTGCTTGTCTTCAAAGTACGGTCCCAGGGTATCGACCAATGTTACCGGACCGGTCCAGCTCACGCCTTTGTCGGTCGATTTCAACACGGAGATATATGATGAGTCCCAGATTGACGTCGCACTCGGTTGGTAATCAAGTACACAAATATAGAAGTTCCCGTCATTGTCCACGGTGAGACAGGGGTCCGATTGGCGTGTCAGCATCTGCATGTCTGGATGGATCAACGAATCAACCCAGAAACTGTTGTCAAACCATGACCGGCCGATCCCCACCTGGCGGTAGCCGAGTCTGAAATCGCGCCAGACCGCTATGTGTATGTTGCTATCGGTTGGGCAAGTCCAAATCTGTTCTTCATTCTGGAGTTCCGGGTAGGGCGTACCAATGGCGTAATTTTGAGGGATGGGGGGTTCTGCCGTTGCCAAAGCGCCCAGTAATGCAATTCCCAGGATAAGAATGATGCGCGCTGAGTTCATCTTCGTGTCCTCCAAATGTGGGTACTTGGTAATAGCGTCCTAATGTGCTATCGACAATAATATACAGACTAAGTCGACGTTTTCAAAACGATATTGAATGCAAATACCACAGCGAAAGCGGCCACCCTGGTTTTTCAGGAGTGGCTGCTCGTTGAATCGAATTACGGTGCCGTGCTACAAACACGCCACCGGTGCCGGACCGCCGGTGAATATGTAGTCAACGAGATAGACCAAATCGGAGATATCTACCCCCCCACCGCTACCATCAATATCAGCTTCGTTCGGGCAAGGCGGTACGTCTCCACCTGTGAACATGTAATCCACCAGGTACACAAGATCTGAGATGTCAATCAGATCCTCAGAGTCGCCGTCAACGTTGCCACGGATGCCAACACAGCAGCAGGCGTCGCCGACACCGTCTCCGTCGGTGTCCGCTTGGTCAACGTTGGCTATGTCCGGGCAGTTGTCGATTTCGCACGTAGTCGATGGAAATCCAGGGTTGCCGTAACCATCGCTGTCGGGATCGGTGCAGTCATCGCAGAGGTCTCCGCTACCATCGGCGTCTGCATCGCTCTGGTCCGAATTGTACACCCAGGGGCAGTTGTCATCTGCATTCGATACGCCGTCCTCATCGGTATCCGAATCATCGATCCAGGCCAGAGCCGCCTCGACGACATCGTCTTTTCCGTCTGCCACCACGTCCGGTGTCAGCCAGACATCTTCTCAGTCCACCCAGGAGAATATGGAATCGATGGGGAAGATATTATCGTGAAGCGGATCCTCGGGATCAGAGGTCAATATAAGGGTTGGTTTCCCGCCTTGGATTTCCCAGCCGGGTATGATATCGAATAAACCTGGATAACCGGAAAAACTCATCATTCCGCCTGTTGGCTTACCGAACAGTTTGGACATGGGATGGTAAGATAGAGCTATAGACACCTGATCACCCAAGCTAAAGGCGCCCGGACCGATCAATACAGCAATAGGGCGATCGTATGATTGTCCGGGACTACCACCGACGTCACCTACATTTGGCCAGGGATCACTCTCGCATAGATCCAACCTGTTGACCATATCACAGCGTTTCCTGCAGCCGGCAAAATCGAAGGAGGTATCGAATAGTTGGTGAAAGGTTGGAAGCTGTGACGCCCAGCCGCCACCATTAAACCGAAGATCTATGATGAGACTCATTGTCTCGTACGTTAGTAGAGAATCAAGAGCCGCTTCCCACTGGCTTAGTGATGGTGGCATCTCTGCGGCATAGTAAATATAGCCAATGTCTGTTCCCGGATAGATACCCCAGGTTACCCACTGGTCGGATAAAATATCTGGCCGTTCAATACCGTCTATTGGAACCTGCTCAGTGCACCAGATCTGCGTTGACTGCCCAGCCAATGCGCTGGTACTGTATGTCTCTATCAGTCCGGTACTGTGCTTTAGCACATCGATAGAATCAAAAAAGTGCCAGTTCATACCGGCAACCGACATCCAGGCGTGATGTCTGGCGATGGCATGATTCTGAAACAAAAGATGAGCAGGTGGTTCAGTTAGTCCGGATAAGGGTATGTCCTGAGCTAACAGAAGAGGGTAAATTTCGGACCAGAGCATGCCATCGTAACCCAAGATTACATCGCCCGGTTTAAGCCCTAACGGATGGTTTGGTACAGTATCGTATACCAATGCAGTACCATCGGATAGCGCCGTCAAACCTGCCCCAAAGTGGGCATTATTGCCCCAGGGGAAACATTTCATTAAGGGGACGCCCGGAGCCAACGGTGTGTTTGCAACGCCGGTATCGGATGCCCAGCAGTGACCGTCGTTCATCGCCGCCATGGCCCGCTTCCCCGAGAGATACGAACTCGGCGTTACTTATCTTCAGGCAGGTCGAGTGGCTGACGCGGTGGAGACTTTCGAAGAAGCGTTGGCCTGTTATGATTGGCTTCGCGGACATTGGCCAGGCATGTCGGTCGCGGCCCATTACTGGTTGGGCGTGGCAGACGAGCGGTCGGGGTGGCTTGATCGGGCTGTCGAGCAGTACGAGACGTTCCTGCACATTTGGAGAAATGCCGACCCCGAGGCTCCATTTGTCGACGACGCTCGACAGCGACTGGCTCGTCTTCAAAGTTAAGGCATCGGTGCAACGCTGCAGTTCCAGGATGACCCGCTGCGGCCTACGAAGAGATCGAGGATTATGACAGCGCGATCAAGCACTACCGCAAGGTTCGTGATCTCTGGAAAGATGCCGACGAAGACCTCAAAGAAATGTACGGCTTCTACGAAGCCATGGAGAACCTGACCCGCCTCGAAAGCCAGTCGTAGTCAGTTTGGCGGTTCGGCCGGGCGCTGACAGCAAGACTATCAAACCCAAAAGAAAGGCCGCCCCGGGGAAGGGCGGCCACATTGGAAATGGGAGGTATAAAAACAGGGATTTGCTAATTCGGTACAGCCTCGGTCAACTCGTTGAGGATTTCCTTTACCGTTTTGGCGCCGGCAGCATCAGGAAATGAGGCCATCTCAAGCGGGATCACCTGATCGACGTTTTCATTAAAGTCAGCCGGGAAGCTTTGTCGGATCAATTCAGTAACGCGACGGGCCGCGATTTCCGCACCCTGGCGCGGAGTCTCCGGCAGCAGCACAGCCATTTTGTGTGTGTTGACCAGGGCCGCGGAATCAATGGAACGAGTATTCCCCTTAATCAGATTGACCAGCCGGTCAAACTCCACCGCCTCCCTGGCCCTGTCTTTCTTCAGGGAATCCAAGTCGAGAACGACAAGCGAAACAAAAATCCGGTATCGCTCGGCGCGCTGAAGCTCCTCTCCAACACGCTCTACAAACGGCCTGACACTTGTTGCACTCATCTCACTATTACTCTCTTCTGCCGTCTGCCTTAAGCGACAAACATTTGTTCAACTAATGCTCAGCAATTATCATTCCGTAAAGACAAAGCTACTCAGTTACGTGATCTGATTCTACCGCCAAGGTCTCAGAGGAACTGCCCGATGCAGGCAACTCAAACGAAAACAAGAAGTTAGTGGACAAGGTTATCTTCACAAATATAGCAGACTTCAGTAGACTTCGAAACATCACGCGCATGGAATTGCACAAAAACTGCACAGTCAAGTACAAATAGCGAAGGGTCACAACGACTTCACTTCGGCTGCCGTCGTGATGTGAATGGCTCAGCCACGGCAGAGCTGTGAGCCTTGTTGAAGCCACCCAACCGTTGATTATGGTCTGGTAGATCGCGGCTACTTCGTCGCGTTCAGATTGTAGTCTTTGATTTTGTACAAAAGGGAGCGATAGCTGATCTCGAGCAGTTCGGAGGCGCGCCGACGGTTCCAGTTGGTCTTAGTGAGCACTTCGCCTATAAGTTTTTTTTCTTCGTCGGCGACGATTTTCCCGATCCGACTCTTGAGAGAGTAGGGCGGGGCCTCTTCGGTCGGCAGGGTGGATGGGTCGACCGGGGCAGCATTGAGGCCGTAAGCCGCGGCCACGGGTAACTGCTGGCTGGAAGCGGTGATCAGGTCAATGATGATCGACTCGTCCTCTCTGACCACGACTTGCTTGATCATGTTCTCCAATTGGCGAACATTGCCCGGCCAGTTGAAGGCTGCAAGTCGGCTAATAACTTCCGGGGACAGATGAGTCATTTCTTTATTGTAAAGAGAAGTGTATTTGGTGAGGAAGTGATTCACCAGAAGCGGAATATCCTCCTCCCGACCCCGCAGAGGCGGCAGGAACAACGTAATCTCGTTGAGCCGGTAAAACAGATCGTCGCGGAAAGTACGTTCCTGAATAGCGGTCTCGAGGTTGCGGTTAGTCGCGCAAATAATTCGCACATCGACATGAATGTTGGTGATTCCACCGACGCGCACGAACTCCTGCTGCTCAAGTACCTGCAACAGCTTCGACTGTAGTTCCATCGACATGTCGCCGATCTCATCGAGGAAAATCGTCCCTTTGTCGGCCGACTCGAAGCGTCCCTGTTTGGTCTTGTGGGCGCCTGTGAAAGCTCCTTTTTCGTAGCCGAACAACTCCGCTTCCAGCAGATCGCGCGGGATGGCGGCGCAGTTGACCTTTATGAACGGACGATCCACTCGGCGTGAGAGTTGATGCAGCGAGCGGGCGGCGATTTCCTTGCCGGTGCCGG
>CBDUZQ010000083.1:0-9121 GCA_965371755.1 uncultured bacterium | reverse complement strand
CCGATTCCGACGTACCGGCGGTGTGTGGACGTTAGAGCGGATGGTTGATCCTCTGGCCACTGCGGCCTTAGGCTCGCAGAGTTTAACTATCGATGGGCCATCAGCCAACGACCTGCTTACTATCGCAAATCATCTGGAAGTGATTGTCAAAGAACCACCGGTCAGGCCCTTATCCGCTGCGGAGCCGCCCGAGTGGGTCAATGCTAGCGATGCGACCTTCGAGGACCGCGTCGAAGTTTCCTGGTGCAACGATACGCTCGATGCCATCATCTATCGGATTCTGCGCAATGACACTCTCATCTCCGTCGCGTCGAGTGAAGACTCCCTTTATCTGGACAGAACCGGCAGACCGGGTGAAGTCTACAACTACTGCGTTGCCGTCATGGACATGTACGGCGTATCGACCGATTCCGTCTGTGACCCGGGCAGCCGCATCATCTTCGCGCCGATGGATGTCTCCGCCTCCGATGGAGATTTCGACCTGTTCGTGCGTGTCACCTGGACTGATATGTCCATGATCGAGGCGGGCTATCTGATCGTGAGGAACGGCGTGGACCTGTCGACAGTGGGCGCCAATGCGTGGCTGTTTGACGACATCACTGCCGATACGTCTTTCACATATACCTATGAGGTCATAGCATTCGATGCCGACGGCTACCAGTCCCAACCGGTGGGTGACGATGGCTTCCGTGGAACCATCCTGCCGCCGGTTGGCGTGGCCGCTTCCGATGGCGAGTACGAGGAGTACGTGGCTATCACCTGGACCAACCAGGCCGACAACGATTCGGGATTCTACATCTATCGTGACACCGTTTTTCTCGATTCCGTCGGTGTCGGTATCGAAGACTATGAAGACCAATCGGCCGTCAACGGCGTCGAGTACGAATACTGCGTGGCCACGCGCGGCGCTGGCGGCATTGAATCGATCTGGCGGTGTGACATGGGCGGCATCGGTATTCTGCCGGAACCCGAGTGGGTCTTAGCCAGCGATTCAGAATACGACGATCGCATTCAGGTCACCTGGGACGATCCGTCCGATCTGGAGGACGGATTCGAAATCCTTCGCGACGGCGCGGTGCTCGACACCGCGCGCGCCAATGTTACGATCTACAAAGACTTCACGGCGATTCCTGATAGCGCCCACATGTATTGTGTTGTTGCTTTCAACGACAACGGCGGTAAGTCGGACACCGTATGTGACTCCGGAGTCCGGAGTATCGTGCTGGCGCCGTTTGAGGTCGCAGCCACCGACGGCGAGTTCGAGGACCGCGTGGAAATCACCTGGAGCAGCAGTTCGACCACGGCCGTGCTGTTTAAGGTTTTCCGTGACGGCGTTTTCATCAAGTCCGCCGCCGCCGGCAGTCGGGCTTTCAGTGATTACGACGGCACCGCCGGTCAGGAGTATGACTACAGTGTCGTGGCCGTCACGGCGCTGGCCGTGGAGTCAGACACTACTGCGGATATAGGCCACCGGGAGCTTCTGGCCCCGACGGAAATGACGGCGAGCGACGGGGAGCCCGAAGACAGGATTGTCGTCTCGTGGACGGATAACTCGCAGATCGAGGACGGCTACATCATCTATCGCGACGGCGACTCTCTTGACACCCGGCCACGCAACACCACATCGTACGAGGATACCGCAGCCGTCCCGGCCGTCACGTACATCTACAGCGTGGTGGCCTTTGACAGCATTGCTTTCAGCGCCTCCGACGTGGTGTTCGGCTATTCGGAAATGGTGGCGGACACCGGGCGGCGGGTGCTGCTGCCCCCGTCCGATGTCAAGGTATCCGAAGGCAGATACGAGGATCGTATTGAGATCACCTGGATTGACAATTCGAACGCCGAGGACGGCTATCGGATTTATCGGATCTCCGAGGTGGACACACTACTCATAAAAGATACCCCAGACAATACGACCTCGTGTTGGGACTACTTGTCGGAGGGTGCTCTGGGGCAGGTCTAATCAGTATGAGGTTGAGGCTTATGACGATTGGGGCGAATCGGAGGCGGCGTCGGGTGAAGGTTCGACAACTGTCCTGGCGCCGGTCTCGTTCAACGCCTCGGATGTGTATGAGGACCGGATAGAACTGACCTGGGTTGACGCATCCAACGTCAATACGGGCTACGTGATATACAAGGGGACCACCTTGATAGAAACAACTGGCCCAGATACCACCTTCTATCATGATCTGGATGTGTCATTGAATGAATCGTATGAGTACTCCATCCATGCTGTGTGCGGTACCCAGAGCTCGGACACCGTTTATGACCAGGGCCGTTGCGTCAGTCCTGCAGATGACGTCACACCGACGATGGAGCTGGATCGCACGCTTACGACGAGCGAGATTTCCTTTTTTGGCTATTCGGTTTCAGTCAGCAACGACAATATGGTTGTTGGATCCATGCCATGGTGGAATCACAAGCCTCATGTTTATGAGCGCGAGAATGATGAGTGGGTTCAGAAGCAATTTGACTATGGAAACCTTCAATACTGGCATGCAGAGAGTTTTGGCGCTTCTGTTGCTGTCAACGGCAATACAATAGTCATAGGTAATCCTTATGCCAGTAATTACGCGGGCTACGCGTTTATTTTCGAACGTCGCTACGACGGTAAATGGCACAACGTGTTTGGTACGGGAGGTATTCAGGCGCATAGTGGGACGCCTGGCGGTGGCAACTTCGGCCATTCTGTCGCGATCAGCGGCGACGCAATCATAATCGGAGCACCTTATATAGGCAGTTCGGACGCGGGCCTTGCATACGTTTTCGAACGCACCTCTGACGGCAGCTGGGGACCAGGATGGGGTTATGAAACTGACATGCTCACTCCCTCAAATGGTATGGAACATGATAGCTGCGGCTTTTCTGTTGCCGTCAGTGGCAAGGTGGCAATAGTAGGGGCCCCCGGTGACAATGGAGGCAGGGGCGCCGCGTATATCTTCGAGCGCGAGGATGATGGCTGGAATCAGAAGCAGAAGCTTTTGGCCAGCGATCGCGTAGGTGGCGACAACTTTGGCATATCCGTCTCAATCGATGGCGAAGTGGCTATCGTGGGTGCCAGTGGTGACAACTGGTCTACAGGCTCTGCCTATGTCTTCGTCCGTAAAGGCGACGGCACTTGGAGTGTAAACCAGGATACGAAACTGACGGCTAGCGATGGAGCAAATCAGGCCAAATTCGGCTACTCTGTAGCGTTAAGCGGTGATGTTGCTATCGTCGGGGCTCCAATGTACGACCCAAGTACTCTGAGGGGCGCCGCCTATGTTTTTGTACGTAACAGCGATGGAACGTGGCCGGAGGCGCTGAAGCTCAGGGCTGGTGACTTCAACATTGTGGACAGGTTCGGCTGGGCCGTCGCGATCGACGGTCATCTGGGCGTGGTGGGGACCTGGGTGCAGGAGCCAGAGAGCTATTTCGGTGCGGTTTATGCCATTGAAACGATAGTTCCGCCGGGCGAAGTCCAGGCGTCGAATGGCAGTCTCAACAGCCGGGTACGCGTCAGGTGGACGGACCGGAGCGACAACGAAACCTATTACCACGTCTATCGTAACGATTCGCTGCTCGACAATATGCTCCCACCCAATACAGAGGTTTATGAAGACTTTACAGCCATGCCGGGAATCGCCTATGAATACAGCGTAGCCTGTTCCAGCAAGGTCTGGGGTTGTCCGCGCCCGGTCAGTGACTTCGGCTGGCGCCCGCCCAACGGCAGCATAACTGGTCAAGTTTCGACGGTCGCCGGGACAGGGGTCGACAGCGTCCAGGTTTCTCTTGATCCTCCGCCGACGCAGGCGATGCTGTTGGACGGCAGCGGGGGGCATGCTCGAATCCCTGACCGTGATGATGCTTTTGACTTCACCGGTTCAGACGAGTATACGATTGAGGCGTGGATAAAATACTCCGGCGAGGATACCGTGACACTGATCGCGAAAGGCGGACCGGAGCGATTCCCGTTCCGGCTGTCAAACCGGGCAACGGCTGGGAAGCCCGGTGGGCTTGAGTTTATGATCAAGGACGGCAACGACTCCACACATTCATGGAGCGATCAGATCGATCTCAATGATGATACCTGGCACCACGTAGCGTGCGTTCGAACGGCAAGCAAGATCACGATCTATGTCGACAGCGTGCCCGGCGGGTTCATGAGCCACTCTGGCGGTACTTATACTAACGACGATGACCTGCTGCTGGGAGGCGGCTACTTAGCAGACTCGTGGTTCGGCGGCCAGATAGACGAAGTCCGCATCTGGAGTGTTGCCCGCGATTCAACCGAGATTGTCGGCACTGTGAGGCAGCAACTCGAAGGCAATGAGGACAGCCTTGTAGCCTACTGGCCGCTGGACGAGGGGAGCGGCACGGCGATAATCGACCTGACGGACGGGGAACATTATGGCGTTGTCGAGGGCGGCGTCTACTGGACCGCGAATACCGCACCGCTTAACACCAACGTCTTCACTGATCGTGAAGGTAACTACGTTGTGGACAACATTCGTTACGGCGACGGGACCGCCTTTGAGGTCCGGCCACACGAAGGAACGCGACAGTTCTCACCGGCGTTCAAGATGATCACGCTGGAAAACGACCACCCGGTGGAGAACCAGGTCAATTTCATCGATATTTCCCAGTATACCGTTTCCGGTCTAGTCTGGCTCGGGGATAGCAGCGTTTTCCCTTGCCATGCTTCCAATGTCGAAATACAGGTCGACGGCCAGATGCGCGCGACCACCGACAAGAACGGCAAGTTCTCAATGGCGCTGGGCCCCGGCCAGTACACCATCTCACCTTACCAGGAAGGCCACGACTTCAAACCTGCCGCCTGCACGCTCACGGTGCAGGGCGATACCACAGTTCCTAGTTTCACGGACACAACGACGCGGACCCTGACCCTTAACGTCGGCGGCGGGTGCGGCGGCTCCGTGGGTGATGTTGCAATCGAAATCAGCAGTGAGAACTGGTGTTTTAGCACAACATGCACAACTTCTACGGACACCACTTTCTTGCTTCCCTCTCAGAAGTACGTGTTGAGCGCCACAGTGGTTGAGAACACCATCCCGCCTGAGTTGGACAGCATGAAATTCGAAATCAAGAGGTTCTTCGAGAACCTGGGCAGGCGTGAGATCGACCTTACTGACAGTGACGGAGCGATGGATTTCGTCTACCGGGCTGAGCTCAAGGTGGCGATCAACTGGCTGACGAACCCGACTTCGACGTGCGAGCCACTGACCTACAACGGTTATGAACTGGTGGACAGCGTGCCGGTCTATGATCAGTTGACGGTGATCGAACTGGAAATCGAGGTGAACGAAGACTACGGCGAACAGGGAGTTTGCCCGCTGGACAGCGGCACCGTGGTCATCTATGATGAGATCTTCGACCTCGAGGACAGTGTCATTACCCTGGAGGTCTGGGACGGCGTAGCGAATTACATCACCTATGCCAGCACTCCCAGCCTGATTGTGGGGCGTATGGATTCGAACGGGGATGATCGGTCTTTCCAGAAGGCGTTCAAGGCCACCGCTTTCGTCGAAGGCAGGCAGCCAAAAACGGCCACCGCGTGGGTCCTCGTAACCGGTCACGTGGCGCCTGAGGGGGCAGACTTCGTTACCGCCACTTCCCAGGTTCCTCTTTATGTCCTGCGCGATCCGCCCGGTGACAATTCTTATGCATTCCTTGAGGAGGGCTACTCGCTGAAATCCAACATCGAATATGGCAAATATGTGTTAGCAGGTGAAACAGGTGTACAGATAAAGACCTGGCACGGATTTAAGAAGGGTTTCTTTATTGGGCTTGGCGCCGGTACAATCGATGACGTAAAAGCGACACGGGAGACCGAAACGAGCATCATGGTCGGCGGCATGACCAATAAAGAAACGAGGACTGACATAACTATTACAGCCAAGCAAACACTCTCCACCTCTGCAGATGACATTTTCGTGGGAGAAAGTGGCGATGTATTTGTAGGAGCAGGTTTCAACTTCATTTTCTCCGAAGTGGGGGTAATCGAGGTCGAAGGCTGTGCCGTAAACAGAACCACGTCGGTCGGCTTCCAACCCGATTCCATCAGCACGCTGTATGCCTACCCTCAGCAGTACATCGAGGATGTTCTGATCCCAGAGTTGGACTCGAAGTATGCCTATTATATTGGGGAGGACGATGTTGATTCGGCCGGTATCTTCGAGTCAAGGCGGGTGGAGTGGCAGGAGATCCTCGATGCCAATCAGAGACTGAAAGAGGGCGCCACCACCAATGAGAATCGCTCTTTCGCCGCCGGCGCGGAATTCTCCTATTTCTACCAGGTCGATACCACGTATTCGTACACCAGAACTCAGACAGTCACAACCGACATCAAGACTGACGCCCTTGGTTTTGGGTTTGCAGGGGCTGTTAGTGGATTCGAGGTAAAATTCCCTGTTCAGATGACGACCGAAAGCGTCGTGGACTATGATGACACCAGCGCGACAATATCGCAAGCCATTGGCTACACATTCAGCGATGACGATATCGGTGACCATTTCACGGTCGATATCAAGAGTGATGGCGTTTACCCGTCGCCGGTGTTTGATGTCCTGGCCGGCGCCAGTAGCTGCCCTTATGAGAAGTGGCCTGACCCTGAAGACGGTGAAGCCAGAATGCTGGCGCGCGACAATGTGGGCTGGAGCGAGATTACCAACCAGTCCCTTGAGAACCTGCCGCCCGACGAGCCGGCCGTTTTTGAGTTTAGCATTACCAACGAAAGCGAGACCGGTGAGCAGCGCGAGGTTGCCGTGCGCGAGCTTACAACCTCGAATCTGGGTGGAGCCATACTGAGGATCAACGGCTCGCCGATCCTTAACGGCATCAACTACTACCTGAACCCCATCCAGAGCTATGATCTGACCTTGACAGTCGAGCGTGGACCGACCAAGTATAATTATGAGGACTTCGCCGTCCTGGTGTACGCGCCGTGCGAGTGGGAGCACTGGAGAAACGGGGGCCGCTGCAGTGCGCCAAAACGATCAAGTTCACGGCCAAATTCGAAGCCCCATGCACCGACATCCGGCTCGCCGAGCCTCTACCAGGATGGGCTTACAACAAGGTCGATCAGTATGCCGACAATGCGCTGAAGATGGTGCTAACGGACTACGAGCATGTGGTGGGCGAGGACAACAATCTCCTGGGCGTCGGAGTCGAGTGTCGGCGGGCCGGCACCGATGAGCATGGTCCTACGGACTGGACGCCGATCGCGACCGTTTCGCCCGGACCTGAGTATACGACTGTTTGGTGGCACCGACCGGACACTATGCCCGATGGTGTTTACGAACTCCGGGCCTATGCCGAATGTAACCGGGGCAAGGGGTATTCCGTATTCTCGAGAGGCACCATCGACCGGCATGTGCCGGTGGTTTTCGGCACACCGGAGCCGTCGGACCGCGAGCTCTCGTTGGGTGAGGATATCAGCATCACGTTCAACGAACCGATCGACTGCTCGGTCAGCGGTTTGGACACTCTCATTACGCTCATTCACATTGATGGGCCGGATTCCGGTATAACGATCCCGGTCGAGACGGTCTGCAACGGCAGTACGATCATCATTTCGCCGAAGGAGGACGGCGATCTTGATGATCTGGAAGGCCGCAAGGTCAAGACGAGTGTTACCGGTATCTGCGACCTTGTGGGTAACCCGATGAGCGATACAACAACCTGGTGGTTCACTGTCAGGCAGTCCGTCTTTACGTGGAGCAAGATGAATCTCTTCGCGGACGTCGCTTTCCGCTCTCCCGGCAGTATCAGTGCCGAACTAGTGAACGGCAGTGATACCATCGCGGACTTCAGTATCACCGGTATGCCGGAGTGGATCGTTGATGCATCGCCGTCAGCCGGCAGTATCGAGCCCGGCGGCTCGCAGACGGTTACCTTTACAATCCAGGAGGACATCGGCATTGCAGTCTGGGATGGGCAGGTTACATCGGTTTACAATGTGGGCTCGGCAGTACTTAACGTCTACCTGACGGTGTCCTGCCATGAGCCGACGTGGAGTCTGGATCCGGGCAAGTACGAGCACAGCATGACGATCGTGGCTGAGGTCAGTATCGATGACAATACTGCAAACGACCCTGACGATCGGGTCGCGGCGTTCGTAGGCGCACAGCTCAGGGGCGTTGCCAATGTCGAACCGGGAATGTCGAATTCCAAGGTGGTATTCCTGACCGTGTACAGTAACCGAACCGGCGGCGAAACCGTGCGCTTCCAGGTGTGGGATAACGACCAATGCCAGCTGTACAACAGCACGTTTGAGCATTATGCTTTCGTGTCCAACGGCATGATCGGCAGCCCGGATGACCCGGTGCCGCTCACGGCCGCCGATGTACTCCCTGACAATGTGCAGGTGATCCCGCTTAGTCAGGGCTGGAACTGGTTCTCGACCTACGTCACCGGAGTGGATATGAGCGCAGATGGTGTGCTGTCCGACCTCACACCGGCCTTTGGGGATATTCTCAAGTCGCAAACCGCTTTCGCCCAGTTTGATCCTGGCATGGGCTGGGTCGGTTCGCTTCAGTTGCTGGATAACGTTTCTGCCTACATGGTCAAACTGTCGGAACCGGGGAATATCATTCAGGAAGGTTCGGTGGTCGATCCCTTGACCACACTGGTTCAGGTAGTCGACGGGTGGAACTGGGTCGGCTATCTTCCGGATGGGCCGATCGAGGTCGGTGAGGCACTCCAGGACCTAAATGCAATTCTCGCTGGCGGGGATATGGTCAGGAGTCAGTATTCGTTCAGCCAGTTTGTCAACAGCGGAAATGATGTGGGGTGGTATGGCGATCTTAAATCCATGGAACCGGGAGAGGGATACAAGCTCTATCTCGGAAACGGCAGTGAAGCA
Organism: uncultured bacterium; assembly: GCA_965371755.1. Classification (GTDB taxonomy): domain Bacteria; phylum Zixibacteria; class MSB-5A5; order GN15; family FEB-12; genus JAJRTA01. The sequence continues at coordinate 258 of CBDUZQ010000083.1, read as the reverse complement.
GGAGACGGCTTCAGGTATCCGAGTAATAAAGGCGCAAGCCCAACCTCACCGCCCGTTATTTCTGAACAGGTCATTTGTCGGAAGACGGAATCCGTAGAAGAATTGCCCGACTGGACCGTCAGCCAGAACGCATACCAGTACAACATGACGGTTATCGCCAGACTGAATATCGAAGGAAGCGAGGGTCGTAGCGACAACGATGTGATCGGGGCGTTTGTCGATGGCGAGTGTCGCGGAATAGCTCGACCGATCCATCTC
>CBDUZQ010000082.1:0-9132 GCA_965371755.1 uncultured bacterium | reverse complement strand
AACACCCATCCCCGAGCCGAGCGAATCCCAGGCCGAACCGTCCCAGAGGGCAACACGATTGGCAGCAACCCCACCGGCAGTCGTGAATGGTCCCCCGGCGATCAGTTCACCGTTGTAAACCGTAAAGGAGGTGACAGAGCCATTCATCCCCGAGCCGAGTGGTTGCCATGTCGAACCATTCCAGCGGGCAATTTTGTTGGCAGCAACCCCACCGGCAGTTAAGAAACCTCCCCCGGCGATCAGCTCACCGTTGTAGACGGTCAGGGAGCTGACATAGTTATTCATCCCCGAACCAAGCGGTTGCCATGTCGAACCATCCCAGCGGGCGATAAAATTGGCAAGCCCAGCTCCCCCGGCGATCAGCTCACCGTTGTAGACCGTCAGGGAGGTGACATAGTAATCCCTCCCCGAGCCGAGCGGTTGCCATGTCAAACCGTCCCAGCGAGCAACAAAATTCGCAGTAATCCCGCTAGCAGTCGTGAAATTTCCCCCCGCGATTAGATCACCGTTGTAGACCGTCAGGGCGTAGACACTGGCGTTCATCCCGACGTCCGGCCCGTTCATGACGTGCCAGTACTCGTCGTCAGGGACGGATTCGACGCTGTTCATCCCGGCTGGAGAAAGCAGAGGTTCTCCCGTTTCAGGATCGAGGCGGACATCAAACCCCTCCAGGTCAAGCGAACCCTCAAAACCGGCTTGCCTGGCAGCTTCGATGTCAAAACGCCCGTCCGGTGTCAGAAAATCGGAGACCGTTGCCTTGTTTGTCTCGGCCGGTGTTTCGGCCATGCCCATAGTCGCCAGACAGATTAGGCAGATTGCAATCAGAATTGATCTGTAGTTCATGATTTCTTCCTCTGTTTGTATCTTCGTGAGATTACCTGTCTAACTAAGACGCTCCTCCGCCAGGGAAAGGTTCGCGGCACGTATTTGAAGAGAGCGTATCCTGCTGCTAAGTTCAGCGCGCAGGAACGCTCTACAGTTGCATCAGATGTGCGAGCACAAGGTGACTATATACAATCAGTACAATATAGGATCAATTAGCCCATTTAGCAAGTCTTTTCGCCCCCCTGACTACCAATCAGGCTCCCTACGTACGATGTCCCCACACTGTGTGACATGGAGTTGGCGACAGGTGACACCCTCAAACTTGTTTGGTGGTAATTCTTGTACTGGGCATCCGTCGCTGGCATGAGAATATCTCGAGGGGCAGATGTGGACATCTGCCGGGCACTAACTCTGCTCCCATCGACTGCGCTCAGGGTGACAGGCAAGCCTGATTCTCGCCCTTCGACTCCGCTCAGGGTGAGATCGTGCGGTTCCATGAGGACGCCGCCGATCCGCCAAACGCCAATATGGCCTATCGATGTCTTGACTAACCGCAAGGGAGAGCGTATATTGAGACTTTAACGGGAACACCTGCGTGGTTTGCTGTTATAATATGACGATGAATTATGTTTTCTTGATATCGTTGCTGCTGCTGGTCGCTTCTTCGACGTCGGCCCAGCCGAAACTGGAGATCCCGTCGAACAAGTTTGACTTCGGTCTGATGCCGGATCAGTCAACCGTGAAACATAGTTTCTGGTTCAAATCGGTTGGGACCGATACTGTGAGAATCAAAGAGATCAAGACCACCTGCCAATGTATGACGGTGCCCCTGACTCAGGACTGGCTGGCCCCGGGCGATAGTATGCCGGTGAGTGTTTTCTGGAACCTGGGTCGACGGATCGGCAATGCCGGCCAGTATCCCCAGGTGATTATCGAAGGTGACGAGAGACCACATAGTATTTCGTTGATCGGCCAGGTAGTCAGGGCTCTTGATGAGGGGAGACCGGTATCTGTCAAGCCGTTCAAGGGTGAGTTTGCAGTGACTTCCGTTAAGTCGATCGACAGCATCGGCATCATTCTTACCAACCACTCGAAAGAGGATCTGGCAGTGACGGTCGTTTCTTTTCCGGTCGATGAGTGTCTTATGAGTTTCCCGGAAAATATACCGGCCGGTGCTCAGGCGTTGGGATACGTAAAGCTAAAGGCTAAGTCTTCCGATTCTGAGTTTATGAGTTCGATTACTCTGGAATTCGAAGGGCAGAAAAAAAGCCGACTGACCATACCCTTACGACGTAAAATCTATTGAGCGACCTGACGAGTCGCTCGCAAGAACGAGAAATCGAGAACAGTAGTACTGATAGAGAAAGGACCTCAAGGTAACTATGAATAAAGCGACAAAAGCTGCCATTCTGGCGGTGGCGACCTTGCTGGTAGTAGGCAGTTCAGTAGCTGCCCCTCGGCTGGTGCTCAAGGAAGAGTCCTTTGATTTCGGCTATGCTCCGCAGAACTCAAAGGTCTCTCATGTTTTCTGGTTGTATTCGACGGGAGACGACACTCTCAAGATTCTGTCCGTAAAACCTGGGTGAGGCTGCACCAAAGCGCCGTTGGAAAAGACGGCCATTGCTGTCGGTGACAGCACCAAACTTGAGATCATCTTCAGTACCAGGAAATACCGAAGCACCGTCAAAAAGTCGCCGAGGATCCAGACTAACGAAGGCGGCGCGGAAAAGAGGGTGCGGATTTCCGTTACCATGACTGAACGACCGGATTCCACCTACCCGGTTATCAACACACCGTACAAAGTGGATATGTCGCAGTTCACCGAGAAGAAGGTGACCCGTAAGAAACTGGAGATCGCCAATGTCTCCGACGAGGACCTTCAGATCAGTCTCGTCGCCTGGGCGAAAGAGTACTTTGATGTAAAAATGCCGAAATCGGTTCGCGCCGGGAAAACGGTTGAGGCTGAAATCGTACTCCATGAAGACGTTTACGACAAGTCGTTTGATAAGTCGCTGACTTTCGAACTGTCCGACGAAAAGCACAGCCGATTTACTATTCCGGTCAAGCGTACCGTACGCAATGTCAAGGCCGCGGGAAGGCATGCCGCCGGTGGCAGCGGCAAGTGATCTTCCTGTAAAGTAAGAAAGCTATTCAAGAAGGAGCCGCTCGGTCATCGGGCGGCTCTATTAGTTTTCTCCAAACGGGTTGAACCCGACATCCATCCATCCGGCGTCGATGATCTGCTGCCAGTCCTTGCTATAAACCTCCCCGTCGACATTGGAATGAACCAGCTTGAAATCAAAATCGTAATCGTAATCTGCAAAGAGGAAGAACTTGCCTTCCTCCCATTCCCAATAATACCAGAACTGCATCGGGAGAGAGTTTACCCACTCGGCCGTCTTGTCTTCGATCTCGCTGGGACGACCATACTTGAGCAGGACACGGCCCAGGTGAGAAAACCAGCCATTGGTCTTTTCGACGTTGGTGGAGTAAAGTCTGTTGGCCTCTCCGAATCGTTCTATCAGATCAAGTCGATTTTCGATTTCAGGTGTCTCAGGATATTCATCGTGTTCTTTCCAGTACTGATCCAGGTAGTTCGATTTGCCCCTGTCCCCCAGATGCGACAGCGCCTGTTTTTCCGGCGGCGTCAGGAGATAGGTCACCATCTTCTCCTTCGCTTGCAGCGACAGCGTATCATACGGATCAAATGACATTCGTCTTTTCACTGCTTCAGCCAGTAGCTCGTCCGAGAGAATTTGAAACGGTGCAGAGGCGGTATCGGCCTGTGAGCTTTCCTGATCAAGCACAATCAAACGGGCATAGTACACACCCGGCGCCCAGCCATCAATGCTGAATGAATCGGTGATAACCGCTGAGGTCCCGGAACTCTCCAGCAACCGCCGCCCGAAGTCCTGATGCTCGATACTATCGGCGTTCAGTACCACCAGCGACACCGCAACCTGAGTGCTACGAGTTTCGAAGTGACTGAGGTTGTATGCCTCGGCGTAGAGATGTACTGCAAGGTCATCTGCGCTGAAAGTCGATATCGGATTAGGAACCACCTTGTAGCCGTTCTTGACCATTCGGAGATCGACCCCGTTTGAAGTGTCGCCAACGAACCTTACTTCGTAGGCCGTGCAAACGTCACTAAGCGTGACCCGGTTCTTCACCGGTGGAATTACCTCGAACGACGAATGAAAAACCTCAGCATGTCGTTTGCTTACGGCATCGATCAGGGTAAGACGCGCGGCGTAGACGCCCGGCGTCAGATACATCGACAGCTTGTTGAACAGCCGAATGCCACCGACGGACGCTTCCCCTGGCTCCCTTACGCGCACGGAGAAGTAAGTCGAGGCCGAATCGATCACCACACCGTTTGTGCCGAAGAGATCGATCTGCGCGAATACTCTGGCATAAAACAGCGAATCGTCGGTCAGGGGTTGGTAGAACTCCAGTTCATGACGGTTCAACGAGAAAGGAAACTCCACCAGTACCAGAGAATCGTCGGCCGGATTGGCAAAGGTCGTAATTCCACCATAGAGGGTCAACCTATCATCTCCGGCGCCAACCTGACCACATAACCACGCGCTCACAACCGCAAGAACCAATACCGATATAGAAACTCTTCGCAACACAAACCACCTCATCAGAAATCCGGTCTCAGGTGAAGACCGTCGTAGGGATACATCAGGCGATAGTCGCCGTCCTCATTCTCATCGACAAACGTGAACTTTCGATATCGTCCGCCGCGATAATAGTGCCACTCCTGGTAGGGATGGCTGTTCGGAGAAAACGGATAGTCATCGATTTCGTCCGGTTCGCCGTGCTTGATATAGATCCTCCCTCGGTCGGTACGCCAGCCCTGCTGCCTCATGAAAGTGAAGGACCTGTTGGCCAGCCGCACTCGTCGGAAGAACTCTTGCCGCACTTCATTGGTACTGGTGCCGGGAGTTGGGTCCCGTCGCAACCAGAACTCCGTGATACCGTCAAATCGTTCTTGGTATGTCTTCAGCTTGTTAAGTTTGGATATCTCATTCGGTTCAGCAATCAACCCAATCAAGTCCAGGGTGGATCCGTAGTCGCTCTTGAGCATAGCATCCTGGGTCCACGCAATTGAGAAACTGGTGAGTCGTTCGTCCAGCTTTTTGTGACGGCGTCCACGCAGTCGAAGCTCAAGCTCGTATTCGCCCGGCGCTAGCGAATCGATCGACATCTCCCTCAACTGCCGCACCATTGGACCATCAAACGACGTGGTCATACTGTCGCGATAGATCATGCTCCCCCAACGACGTCTGACCGTTGTCTCCACAAAAACGCTTTTGTCGGAGTCACTCCCCTGATAGATCTCAACATAATAGAGCAGTCGATCATGGCCTGCACCAGGACTGAACTCACGGGCCACCAACGGCACCACGGTAAGGTTGCCTTTGCTGAACACCGAGGAGTCCTGTGAGTTCCGCTCCGCGGTTATAACAAACTCGACATCCGACAAAGTTGGCTTGCGACGCCTTGTATCCTTCAGCTTCAGTGCGATCTCTCGGTAAAGCGCCACCGATGAATTCCTGTCGCGAAGAGTGAGTGCAACCCTATACTTACCGGGATCGACCAGGAAAGACACCTGATTGGTGCGGAAATCCGTACGCGACCGGGTGTGCGCTTCCGTAGAAACCGTTACTTCCCTTTGTTTCGTATAGGAGTCAACCTGCCTGTCATTCTTGTCCTTGACCCGAATAACGACCTCATACTTCCCAACATATCGGTCACCCACCGGCAGCCACTGGAGCACGAAGTTATAAAACTGGTAGTACAGTTCCAGTCTGATCTTGCCCGACGGTGGATCATAGAAGATGGCGTGATCGACTATCAGTCCGGAAAGATTCTGGGCCTCATCGGACATCTCATCAAACTGAGCGCCGACGAATGACAACGGCCACAACAGCAACCCGGTCAACACGAATATGGATAATCGCTTTATCATGCTCTCGTCTTCTAACGATCAATCAACGGCTATCGTTCAAATAAACCGACGGCCGCGGATGATGGCAAGCTAAAAGGATTATGCAACTGGACAGGAACAGCTACTCGTAGCGAAGGGCCTCAATGGGGTCAAGTCGCGAGGCCTTGTAGGCCGGGTATACACCCGAAACGAGACCCACCGAAACCGACACAACAAAACCGACCGTAATCCAGAACAGCGACAACGACAGTGGAAATCCCAGCAGGGCATTGACCACGAGACCCAGTATGATGCCCGTAATGATTCCGATACAACCGCCTACGCCGGATAACGTGGTGGCTTCGGTGAGAAACTGCATTACGATATTGGATCGTTTGGCGCCGATCGCTTTGCGCACCCCGATCTCGCGCGTGCGCTCCGTGACGGACACCAGCATGATGTTCATAACGCCAATCCCGCCGACCATCAGGCCGACCGACGTGATGATGATCATGGCCAGGTAGATATATTGCGTGATATTGGCTGCCTGTTCCTTGAACGTATCCTGTGTAAAGAGGGCGAAGTTGTTATCTTCATTGAAGGCGACGCGGCGGTAGATTCTCAGGGCGTTGATGATCTCTTCCTGAGCAATCTCCATCTCCCCACGCGAACGGGCCCGAGCGACCAAAGTCAGAGCCTCGTCAAACGGATGTAGTTTCTCGTAGACGGAAAGAGGTATCGTCACCAGGTTGTTCTGCCAGTCATTGCCGAAACTGGACGCCACTTTCTCCAGAACACCGATCACCTCAAAACGCTTGCCGTTCAAGCGGACTATCTTGCCCACCGCTTCCCCACCGTCAAACAGCGCGTCAGCCGTCTGGGAACCAATGACACAAACCATAGCTCTGAACTGCTCGTCCGACGGGGTAAAGAACCGTCCTTCCTGCACATTCTGGTTGCTTACTCGAATATAGTCGGGCCAGGTGCCGAAAAACCTGAGATTACTGACTTTGGAGTTGCCGTACTTGATGATATTGCCGCCGGGCGCCCAGTAGTGATTCTGTGGAGCTACGCCGTCTACATGCGGACAGTTTTCTCGTATCGCCAGCGCTTCGCCGGTGCCCATGTAAGGACGATTTCGTTCGGCGTCGGTCAGTTCATCCCAGTCGGTACCGGGCGGAAAACGATCTATCTCTATAATGTTGGAACCAATATTGTCGATTTCGCTCTCGACCGCATGGTCCAGACCATCGATGATCGAAGCCAGTCCGATGACCGAGGCCACACCGATCATCACGCCGAGAATCGTCAGAGCCGAACGAAGCTTGTTCGCGCGCAACGATCCCAACCCCATCCCAATCGCGTCTCTGACTTCAACCCAGGTTAATATCATGGCATCCTATTCATAACTAAGTGCTTTGATCGGGTCCAGACGAGCCGCTTTCATGGCCGGATAGAGCCCGAAGATTATGCCGATACCAGTGGAAATGCTTAACCCCGCCACCATCGCAAAAGTCGACGGCGAAATCTGCATATCCAGCATACCTACCAGAGCTTCCGCAATAAAGTAGCCGAGTACAATCCCTATCAGCCCCCCAAACAAAGTGGTTACCAGAGCCTCGAACAGGAATTGTAGCATGATGTGCTGCTGTCTGGCGCCAATCGCCTTGCGTATGCCAATCTCGCGCGTGCGCTCGGTTACCGAAACCATCATTATATTCATGACAACAATGCCACCGACGACCAGCGATATTGACGATATCCCGATCAACCCCATGCGGAAAATCCGGGTGATCGAATTGAGAGCTTCCAGAATATTCTCGGCCGTCAACATGGTGAAATCATCGGGTTTGTCGTAGGGCACGTGGCGCTGAGCGCGCAGAATCATCCGTACTTCATCCATGGCATCCTCCAGCCGCTCCAGCGACACCGCCTTAATCAACATCCGTATCCCTCTGCTTCCCGGCGCCCCGAACTGCTTGATATGAGTACCGTATGGGATAAATGCGAAGTCATCCTGGCTTTCGCCGAACATGGTGCCACGCTTTTTTGCCACGCCACAAACCGTGTACTTGGTACCGTCGAGTCGCAGCGTCTTGCCGATCGGATCGGCATCACCGAACAGCTCCTCTCTTACAAGGTCGCCGATAAAAATCACGCGACGTCGGTACAGATCATCCTCGTAGGAGTGAAACCGCCCCTGCGCCACTTCCATGTCGACGATATCCACCAGGCTAAACGTTGAACCTCCTATAAAAACACGCCTCATCGTGTTGTTCCCGCGCTTGAGTCTGGCGCTGCCACTAACCCGGGCACAAGTTCTCTCACACAGTTCGCAACCTTCACTTACCAGGTCCACCGACTTCTGATCGATCGGCTTGCGCTTCATCATCTCCATCCACTGTTCATGCGAAGTAATCACTCCCCCCGCCTTTGTCACGATGAACGTGGTTGGTCCGAGTACCGCGAGGTCCTCCTCGATGGCTCCCATCATCCCTTCCAGGGCGGAGATAATCGTCATGACCGAGGTCACCCCGATTACCACACCCAACAGCGTCAGACCCGAACGCAGCCGGTTGGCCCACAGCGCCTCAACGGCGATTTTCAAAAGTACGGGAGCTATCATGGCTACCCTACCGTGCGACGGTCCTCCGGTGTGCGTTCGTCGCTCGCAATCTGGCCGTCCAGAATCGACAGCACCCGATGAGCACGCGTGGCGATGTCGCGCTCGTGTGTCACGATAATGATCGTGTTACCCTGCTTGTGCAGATCGTCGATTAGTTTCATGATCTCCACCGACGTCTTTGAGTCGAGGTTGCCGGTCGGCTCGTCGGCCAACAGGAGCGACGGGTTGTTCACCAGAGCACGCGCGATGGCCACACGTTGCCGCTGGCCACCGGAGAGTTCGGTCGGTTTGTGGTGCATGCGGTCGGCCAGTTCCACTTTGGTCAGAGCCAATTCGGCCTGTGCCGCGCGGTCGACGGATGCCGAGCCATTGTAAATGAGCGGGAGTTCGACATTGTGCAGCGCCGACGCCCTCGGCAGAAGATTGAAGGTTTGGAATACGAACCCAATCTCGCGGTTGCGAATACCAGCCAGTTCGTCATCGTTCATGGTACTGACCTGCTTGCCGTTGAGATAGTATTCCCCTTGCGTGGGCGTGTCAAGACAACCTATCAGATTCATCAACGTAGACTTACCCGAACCCGACGGTCCCATGATGGCGACATACTCTCCCTTCTCAATCGTGATCGTAACACCACTGAGTGCATGCACTTTCTCAGACCCCATGATGTAGGTTTTCCAGATGTTCTTAGTCTCAATCAGCGGCATGCTTAAGCATCTCCATTCTTGTCTTTCTTTTCCTCCGC
>CBDUZQ010000081.1:0-9169 GCA_965371755.1 uncultured bacterium | reverse complement strand
ATACTGGGGGGCGGACTTGAACCGCCGACCTCCTGATCCACAATCAGGCGTTCTGACCAACTGAACTACCCCAGCAACATCGCCCTATATTATGCCATTTTCGACATCAGTCAAGTCATACTTTGGCCACAGGCATGCCTGTTCTTCGCTGTTTTGTGGGCGGCAGACGTCCTCGTCTGCCCCTGACCGACCGCGCCTTCGATGACCGAGAGACGGGCAGACCGGGAGGTCTGCCGCACACCTGTAACCAACTCGTTTTTGATGCTGACAACTCTCCCCTCACTGCTGTATACTATGGGTACGAGAAGAACTATGAAATTCAGGCGGCATAATAGACAGGACGACCAGTTCGATGATCAGCGTCGCCGTATGATCGACGAGCAATTGCGTGGTCGGGACATTACTGATGCCAATGTGCTGGCCGCAATGAGGCGCGTGCCGCGACATCTGTTCGTGTCCGAAAAACGTCGGCAGGACGCCTACCGCGACGGCCCTATGTCCATCGGGTATGGACAGACCATCTCGCAACCATACATCGTCGCCTCCATGACACAGTCGCTCAGAGTCAACAAACACAGCCGTGTCCTCGAAATCGGTACTGGGTGCGGCTACCAGGCGGCGGTGCTGGCCGAATTAGCCGGACAGGTTTACTCGGTCGAGGTTGTTCCGGAACTGACCGACAGGGCCAGATACATACTCAAACAACTCGGCTACCAAAATATCAAAATGGATGTTCGTGACGGCTCGCTTGGCTGGCCGGAGGAAGCGCCGTTTGACGGTATCATCGTGACCGCGGCCGCGCCGAAGATACCTGAGCCGCTGATCGAACAACTGAAAGTGGGTGGCACCATGGTAATCCCGCTGGCCACTGACTCCTATGGTCGACAGTTCCTGACGAGATTCACGAAAGAGCGCGACGGCTTAAAACGCGAGACCCTCTACGAAGTACGCTTTGTCCCGATGATCGGCGAGGTGGAGGAGTGAATAGCAACCACATCTCGTCATTGTGAGAAGGATGCCGAAGGCGGACGACACGGTTATCTCTCTCCCTACCCCATCAGCTTGCACAGGATGCCGGCCAGCATCGCCATCGGGTTGCCGATGGCGTAGCCCAACAGAGCCATCAGAATCGAGACGGGCACCAGCGCAGGCTTGTGATGCGCCGCGACAATCGGCGCCGAAGCCGCTCCACCGATATTCGCCGCCGAGGCAATGGCCGCCGTGTGGACATCGACTTTGAACAGTTTCGCCGCGCCAACCAGGAAGGCGCCGTGAATGAAAATCCAGACAAACGCCCCCAGCAAGAACCAGAAGACCGCGGTGCTCAAATCCGACAAGTCCGCTTTGGCTCCCATGCGAGCAACAAACAAGTACACCAGCGCCATCGACAAAGCGTGCGAACCCGGTATCTTGCTGGCGCGAGTGAACGACAGGCTGATACCGGCAAAGGTCACGATCAGAATCTTGTAAGTGTTGGCCGAGAAGACGGGCGGCACGGGGGGCAGCATCGACGCCACCCAGGAGGCCAGCGCCGTCACGCCGAAGCCGAAAAACGCCAGGTAGAGATAGTGGCGCATCTCCGGCTTGCCCTTGTCTTTGGTCAGCTCCGCAGCCGCTTTCTCCATCTGCTCCAGCCGCCCCTTGGATACGCCGGTGAATTTGTTGAACCATCCGGCGAAATTCTTTGAGGCCAGCATAATGGGGAGCCACACGAGATAGACGCCGTTGTCGGCGATTACGGCATAGCCGAAATCGAGGGTGCTTTCATCGAGATCGAAGGCTATCGCCACCGCCGCCATGTTGCCGGTACCGCCGATCCAACTTCCGGCCAGCGCTGCGAACCCTTTCCACGCCTCTGGACCAAGACCGTGTTTCACTAACAAGAACCCGATCGGCGCGCCGACCACGACGCCAAGAGTTCCGAACAGCATCACAAAGACGCCCTTCCCCATCACCCGCACGGTGGCCATGATATCGACATTGAGCAGCATTATCACAAGAAACATGGGCAGGATGCTGCTGCCCATAAAATCGTAGACGGGAGATTGGGTGGGAATCATGCCGCTGTTGGAAAGCGCTACCGGCATCAGGTAGATGAAAATCAGCGGCGGAAAGTAGTTGAAGAATTTCCACTCGGTTTTCTTTTCGAGGAAGAAGAAGAACGACGTCACCGCCGCCAGGGTGGCTACGATACCGGCGGAGGATGTTATCAATGACTCGGGCATTAGTTGTTCCTTCAGGTTTAGATGCGTCTGGAACGAAGGTAGCAAATCGTCGGACAAAAGGCAAACATGAGTTTGGCGGGCACATTCTACGGTTTCCCTTTCGTCGCGTTTGTGATATATTCAACACATGTCAGACGCGCCGCGCCTAAAGGAGAACTACACGCTATCCAAATGCTGCCAGCCGCTTCCCGACTGCGAGATCACAGGATACTACAGCCACGATGGTTTGACGCTTAAGGTACATCGTTCGAGTTGTGTCAACCTGCAAAAGGCCGATCAGGCGCGGCTGGTCTCGTTGGAATGGAAGGACATCCTGGCTGAGGATGAATTCACTCCGCCTGATGACTTCACTGAGCTTGACGAACTCGACTTTCGCATCCTCAGGCATCACCGCGACCTCGGTGTCGACTACTCGCTGAAAACAGCGCGCCTGCTCAACATCGACAAACAGTCCATGTTCGACCGTCATCACAAACTGCGCGACATGAGTCTGCTCCAACGCGTGGAGCCGCTGATGATCCAGTATCGCAAGGGGGTTGTGGACAACAAGTGGATCAAACATCGCAATCACACGTATTACGAACTCACAAAGCGAGGCATGATCTACCTGGAGCACTTCCTTAATGGTCCGGCCGGGACGGGTAAGTGAGTACACAGTCAGAACAAAAGACGGATTCCAACGTTTACAGTTTTATGCGGTCTGTTCGGAATCACATGTTAGATCGAACCCGGATGAGCTTATATCGTACCGATTGAAGATTGAAGCGATAACTGATGTCTGAACCATTGAAGGAGGTCATATGCAGGTAAGGAGAATCATCGGAGCCGTTATGGTCGCTATGGTACTCTTGACGCTGGTTGGCAGCGTCGAGGCCGGGCGCCGAGTGCGCACCTACGGCGACAAAGGACAAGCCAATGAAACTAACAAGAAGGATAACGGCAAGAAAACGGATGAGAAGCCGTTTGCCGATATGATCAAGGACAAAGTTGTCATCGAAGGGCTGTTCACATTCTATCACGACACCACCGACAACAGTTACCTGATGGCGCTCAAGCCGGAGCAGTTTGAGATAATCTACCTGTGTGGCCTGACGCGTTCCGCCTCGGCCGGAGCCTTCTACGACAACGGCAGTATGTCGCGAACGTTTCCCTTCTATTTCAAACGGGTCGGTAAGAATATCATGCTGATGGAGAAGAACCTCCGCTTTCGCGCCGACAGTTCGGCGGCGCTGTCACGAGCTCTCCCCCGCGCCGTGTCGGATCATCTCTTTGCCTCCACCAAGGTCGCATCGCTTCCGGACGACTCGACCGTTGCCGTGCTCATCGAGCCCGCCGACTTCTTCCTGCGCGATGTGACTAATATCGGCTACTTGCTCAACCAAACCCGCAAGACCGGGCTCAGCTTCGACAAGGGCAACAGCTACTTCGCCCAAGTGAAGTCATTCCCGGAGAACTCCGAGATCGACGTCAGGCTGCATTACAAAACCAACCGACCGATCTCAGCCCTCACTATGCAAAACCCGTATAGCCTGTTCCATGTTTATCATTACTCGCTTTCGTCGCTACCGGAAACCGACTACGTCCCGAGGCTGGCCGACGATCGCATCGGACATTTTCTGACCATGTATCAGGACTACACCGACTTGGATAGTGAGACGCCATACGTGCGGTACATTAATCGCTGGCACCTCCAGAAGAAGGATACTCTGGCGGCGCTGTCGGAGCCCGTCGAGCCGATTGTCTACTGGATCGAAAACACGGTTCCCCAGGAGTATCGCCGGGCTGTGGCCGAAGGGATCGAGTTCTGGAACCATGCTTTTGAAAAGATCGGCTTCAAGAACGCCATGATCGCCAAACAGATGCCTGATGACGCCGACTGGGACCCGGCCGATACGCGCTACAACGTAGTTCGCTGGATAATCAGCCCCGGGGCGGCCTACGCGGTGGGACCAAGTCGAGCCAATCCGTTTACCGGTCAGATCTACGATGCCGATGTCAGGTTTTCGGCCGACTGGGTCCGGTACATGTACAATCGCATGGAGTATTTCATCGATCCGGTGTTGTTCGATGGCAGCACTCCCGAAGGCAACGATCCCTTGATGCCCGAATTCGATTACGAGAGATTGGCTAATCCTCACTCTTGCTCCTACGGCGCCGAGGCTGCGAAGGAAGCGGCGTTTGCGTTTTCATATCTCACCGCCGCCACCGACGATCTTGCGGACAAGGACTCGGTGTTGCAGCGTTACGTACACACCTACCTGCGTGAGGTCATTGCCCACGAGGTCGGCCACACGCTCGGCTTTCGGCACAACTTCAAAGCCTCGACGATATACACGCGCGATCAGATCAACGATCCGGACTTCGTGCACGAGCATGGAACCATCGGTTCGATCATGGATTACGCCTCTCCGAATATCGCCGGTCCCGGTAAACGGCAAGGCGATTTCTACTCTCCCATTCCGGGACCATACGATGACTGGATGGTGGAGTACGCATACACCGAGTTCGGTGCTTCATCACCAGACGAAGAGCGCCACCAACTGGAAAGTATCGCGGCCAAAGCGACGCAACCCTACCTCGTGTATGGCACCGACGAGGATGCGTTCGGTTGGAGCACCCGGTCGATTGATCCTTACTGCAACCTGCACGACGCCGGCAACGACCCGTTGGGCTTCGCCCTGCATCGGGTGGAACTGACGCGCGAACTTTGGTACAACAGCATTAAGAATTTCGAACAACCGGGAGACCGTTATCAGAAGGTGTACAATGCCTTTCTGGGCGGCTGGCGTTCCTATGGTGAGTTGGCGCTGATCGCCCCGAAGTATGTCGGTGGTCTGACCCGCAACAACTACCATATTGGCGACGCCCCGGGACGGAATCCCTTTGAAGTGATCCCGGCCGCCGACCAGCGGCGAGCGGTGGCTGCTCTGCGCGAGCATCTTTTCGCACCGGACGTCTTTGACCTGCCGGATGAATTGCTAAACAAACTGCAGCCGGAACGCTTCCCGGATTTTAGGTGGTCGGTTTACAGAGTCCCTCAGGTGGACTATCCGATTCACCAGCGCGCACTGAGAGCGCAGAACACGGCGCTGGCCAGATTGTACAGTCCGTTGGTGATCGGACGACTGTTGAACAATCTTGAACGGTTCAAACCGGGTGAAGACATGTACACCATGCACGACATGTTCACCGAGGTGCGTCGAGCGATCTGGGGCGAGATCGTGGGGCCGGAGAACGTGAACAGCTTCAGACGACAACTACAGCTATCACATCTCGACCGAATTATCGGTATCTATATGAGCCTGCCTTCGCGCTATCCATCGGATGCACGAACGCTGGCCGCCAATGATCTGGACATCCTCGAGAGCGCCGCGCACCGGGCAGTAGCCGCGAATACGCTTGATGAGATGTCACGGGCTCACTTCAAGGAAGTCATTCGACAGATTGAAGCTGCCAAGACGGCCAGCCGTTACTATGGATCGAGCGTCATCCGTCGATGATGCAGCTGGTGTCGCAATGATGAATACTGTACGCATGCGGGCAGAGTCTCAGGCTCTGCCCGTTTGCTTTGTCACTGAGCATGGTGTACGTCCTCGTGCACCACGTGGATACAGGGGCAGACGAGGACAAACTGCCGCCCACAGACTTTGAATTGTCATGCCCGCGCCCACGCTCCGTCATGCCCGCCCTCACACTCTGTCATTCCCGCGAAGGCGGGAATCCATCTTCTCTACTATCGTCATACTGGCCGGAGCCGGTATCCAGTACTCTCCCACGAGGTACGCCACCCTTCGACTCCGCTCAGGATGACGTTGGGGGAACGCTCAGGATGACGTTGGGATGCATATGTGATTGACAAATATGACTAATTACATCAAACTCCATTGCTACCCGCAAGCGGGTCCTATACGAGTATCGCGCATTTTCGTTTGCCATAATGGTCGGCCAAAACGTCATGGACTATGTAGAACTTCACTGTCACCCGCAAGCGGGTCTTATACAAGCGCCACCAACTGCTGAATCACTACTGACAACCGTGACATGAACTACATCGAACTACACACCCATTCAAACTTCTCCTTCCTCGATGGCGCTTCGCATCCCGAGGACCTTGTCGAGCGAGCTGCCCAACTAGGTTATCGTGCTCTGGCTATCACCGACCACAATGGTTTTTACGGCATTGTCCGATTTCACCAGGCCGCTGTCGCTAAAGGTGTCAAACCGATTTTCGGCGCTGAGATCACTCTCACCAACGGACACCACCTTGTCCTGCTCGTCAAAGATACTGTTGGTTACGCCAACCTGTCTCAAATGCTGAGCGAAGCCCACCTCCAGAATAAGAAGAATGAAGCGCAAGTTACTGATGACATTCTACAGAAATATGCCAACGGGCTGATTGCTCTCTCCGGCTGCACGCTGGGAGCAGCGCCCTCGGCGCTGCTGGAGAATGATGACAACAAAGCGCGTCACATCGCCTCACAATACCGCGAACTCTTCGGGCCGGACAACTTCTACCTCGAACTTCAGCATCATAACCTACCTCTGCACGAGTTCCTGTGCGAACGACTAACATCTCTCGGACGCGAACTGTCGATCCCCATCGTCGCCACCAATAACGTTCACTACCTAACACCCGATGCACGAAGGCTACAGGACGTGCTGACCTGTATCAAGAATCATGCCACCCTTGACGCCGCCGACACGCTCTTGTACCCCAACGCTGAAAGATACCTGAAAGCGCCGTCGCTGATGACTCGCCGGTTTCGATGCTACCCTGACGCAATTGCCAACAGCGTTGCTATCGCCGAACGATGCAACTTCTCGCTGGAACAACTGAACAGTTCACTGCCTGATTTCCCACCACCCAGGGGTGACACCACCCATAGCTATCTCAGACGCCTCACCTACGACGGCGCCCGCGAGCGATACAAAGACATGGACACCGTGGTATTCACACAATTGGAACACGAACTGCACATCATTGATAAACTCGAATTGTCCGGCTACTTCCTGATCGTTTGGGACATCGCTCGGTTCTGCAGAGAACAAGGTATCCTTTGTCAGGGACGCGGCTCGGCGGCCAACTCAGCGGTTTGTTATTGTCTGGGGATCACGGCGGTCGACCCCATCCGATTGAAGCTTCTTTTTGAACGGTTCGTCTCCGAGGAACGCACCGAGCCGCCCGACATTGACATCGACATCGCCAACAACCGACGCGAAGAAGTCATCCAGTACGTCTACAACAAGTACGGCCGCCAACACGCCGCCATGGTGTGCGAAGTAATCAGCTATCGCGGTCGTTCGGCGGTGCGCGATGTCGGTAAAGCACTCGGATTCTCCCTTGATGAAGTCGACAAACTGGCCAAACTGTTGGACCATTACTCACGCGGCAACGAGATCGACGCACAAATAGTCGACGCCGGTTTCAACCGTCACGATCGGCGGGTGCAGTTGCTTATTGAGTTGTGCTCTCAGATTGTGCGCTTTCCACGACACCTCGGTATCCACGTGGGTGGGATGATTATCAGCAAACGGCCGCTGTCGGAGATCGTCCCGATTGAGAACGCCTCCATGCCGGATCGTTCCGTTATCCAGTGGGACAAGGACGATGCTGAGGCGGCGCGGTTTGTCAAGATCGATCTGTTGGGGTTGGGGATGCTGTCGCTGTTGAATATAGCCTTCAAGCTGATCAAGAAGAACCGCGGCGTCATGATTGACCCGGCCCGACTTTCGTACGACGACCCGCGCGTGTATGATCTGATCTGTCAGGCCGACACGGTCGGCGTCTTTCAGGTGGAATCGCGCGCTCAGATGAACACGCTGCCGCGCCACCGCCCCAGGCGGTTTTATGATCTCGTAGTGGAGGTGGCGCTCATCCGTCCCGGCCCGATTCAGGGTGACATGGTGCATCCGTACCTGAGGCGGCGCAACGGTGAGGAGGCGATCACCTATCCGCATCGGTGTCTCGAACCGATCCTCGAGCGAACTTTGGGTATCCCCCTCTTTCAGGAACAAGGGATGCAGGTAGCGGTGGCCGCGGCCGGGTTCACGCCCAGTGAAGCGGACGAACTGCGCCGCGCCATGGGTCACAAACGCTCGCACGAAAAAATGGAGGCGCTCAGTCAACGCTTGATCGACGGCATGATGGCAAAAGGCATCCCGCACGAAGCGGCGCTGAAGATTTTCGACCAACTGGCTGCCTTTGCCGATTTTGGGTTTGCCGAGTCCCACGCTGCCTCGTTCGCGCTGCTGGTCTATGTCTCCGCTTATCTCAAGGTCTACTATCCACAGGAATTCTACTGTTCACTTTTGAACTCGCAGCCAATGGGGTTCTACAACCCTTCGACGGTTGTATACGAAGCCCAACGCCGCGGCATCAAATTCATCCCGGTCGACGTCGCCAAAAGCCGGTGGGATTGCACTGTTGAGGGTGATCAGGTCCGCCTGGGTTTTTGTCAGGTCAAGAGCCTTGGCAAGGCCGCGAAAGAACTCATCGAACCGGAACTGGCCAAGGGTCCGTTTGTATCCATCGAAGATTTTATGCATCGCACCAAGCTGAACCAGGGGGCGCTGGAACAACTCGCGATGATTGGCGCTTTCAAATGTTTCGGCTACAGCAGGCGCCAGGCGCTCTGGGAAGTTTTATCGCTGGTGAATGAAGGGCGTGATGAACTGTCGATAACTGTCGATGAGCAAGGCAACAAACTGCTGGAGGACATGACCACGATCGAGACGCTGGTCTCTGACTTCAAAGGGTTGGACCTGTCGACCCTGCCGCATCTGATGAGCATGATGCGCGAGTCGTTGCAGGCGCGCGACATCGCATCGGCGGCCGACCTGCGCGAACTGCCGAGCAAGAGAACCATCACCACGGCCGGAGTGGTGATTATTCGTCAGCGTCCCATGACGGCCAAGGGGTTCATGTTCATCACGCTGGAGGATGA
>CBDUZQ010000080.1:0-9293 GCA_965371755.1 uncultured bacterium | reverse complement strand
AAAGCGCGTTCATGTTGACGCCTTTGGCAATGTTTTCCCCTGTCAGGGAATCAGCCTGGGGAATATGTGGGAGACGCCTCTATCGGAAATCGACGGCAGCTACGATGCTCAGGCCCACCCAATCTGCGGACCGCTGATTCGCGGCGGCCCGGCGCAGTTGGCCCGTGAGTACGGGGTAGAGCCTGAGGCTGAGTACGTGGACGAGTGCCATTTCTGCTTTCTCGTCCGTAAGGCACTGATCGACAGATTCCCGGACTACCTGGGTCCCAGGCAAGTTTACGGACTGTAGATCGGGACACAAGCATTGTTCATGCGCTTCGCTCCTTGCCCCACCACGAAAATAGCCATCTAACGGCCGCTCTCAGGCCATCATCACCCGTTAAACTCATCCCCCGAATTGGCCGATTAACTATATGATAGGGCAGGCAAGCCTGTCTCTTGCGCTGCGCGCGCACTATCCCTCGCCCTGAGCGGAAATCAAAGGGTGAGGCCAAACGAGTAACCGGGGCAGACGAGGACGTCTGCCGCCCACGAGAGTTGTCGAAACCCCTCCTACGGCGGACTTTCAGTGCAGGGGTCTCGACCTACAGGTATTTGAAACCACGATGGCTTCGACCAACAGACCATGAACGAGCCGCTGAAAAAAGAAATTGGGTTCATCCTCAAAGACTTCCTCAAGGTGGTCAAGGTTGTCTCCATGTATCCCGAGAATAACCCGCTGCCGCAGTCGATGAGGCGATCCTTTGCCGAAAAGCTGGTCAGTTTGGTCGACGTCTATGGCGCTTTTCGAATCCGAGTAGACAAGGATGCCCTGGAATACAAAGGCGAGATCGTCTACCAGGACCGATCCAAAGAGGAGGCACTGGCTCAACTCTTCTTCGAGACCGGAATCACTGATTTCAAATTCCAGAATGGGTTGGATGTTGACGGCGTTTACCGCTTGCTCGATGCGGTCAGAATCTACCTGAACACGCCGGACCGTAGCCAGGACCTGGTCGGCCTGATCTGGGAGGCGGGCATTAATGGCTTCGTGTTTGAAACCCTCAAGGATGTGGCCCTCTCCGAGTACGACAGCGACTTCGATGTCAGGAAGTATCTGAAGCGGGATGATGCGGTGCCTGCCGGTGGCGGCCAATTCGGTCTCGACAGCAGTGAGCGGTACTCATCCCTGTTCAATCCGACCGATGATCCCACGGCGACTATTGAGCAAGCCTCGCTCGATGATAGTGGCGAGATGCCGTCGGGGACGGTGGTTCAAAAGGTCACCGGCTCGTCTGGTGACGAGCCCCGATCGACGTTCTTTGAAACTGTCGGTGAAGATGAGGATAGTTCACTGCAGGCCGACGCTGGGGTCGACGTACCCATTGAACTGGCCCGGGCGCTGGGGTTGGGTGAACCGTCCGGTGGGACCGGGCCGAAGACCGACGTCAAACTTCACCTGTACGGCAGCTTCACCATTAGTGAAGAAGAAGAGGAGACAATCCGGTCGCTTCTGGAGGAGGATGCCTCCTTCGATCCTTACGAGTCGACACTCGAATTGCTGAAAGAATTCCTGCTCATAGAATCGGAGTTGGCCGGTCTGGATGAGGCCGTGACTATATGTGAGAAGATTACTAATGAGTTTGTGGCTGCCGGCAAGCTGATCGAGGCAGGGGCGCTGCTGAGTTATCTGAAAAAGCTGCAGGAGAGTTTGGAGCAACAGAAGCCGGCTTGGTCGGAACGCTTGAAAGAGGCCGGAATGACCGCCGGAAGTCGCGAGCGTCTGGCCGTTCTGGCGGACTCTCTGAACTCCCATCCCAACATCGGTGTTACCGAGATCAAACGTTACCTCGACAGTTTCGGATGGGAAGCGTTGAGCGGCATCACCGGCCTTGTGGGCGAATTCGAGCACGAACATCACCGCGAGGCGCTCAAGGACTACCTTACCACCCGGGGCCAGGACAATATCGATATCGTGGCCCGGGGAGTTTTCGACAAACGATGGCAGGTGGTGCGTAACTCGGTCACTATCCTCGCTCGGATAGGTGATGCCCGTGCTCTCAGATACCTGGAGCGAGTGGTCGATCATGAGGAACCACAGGTGCGCATGGAGTTGGTCACCGCCCTCAAGGACTGCCCCTCCACCGAAGCCCTCGGCCTGCTTCAGAGTCTCGTGGCCGACAGCGACCGGACTATTCGGAGGCAGGCGGTGGAGGCGATTGTCGCTCGTTCCGGCAGCACCGCCTTTGAGACGATCGGCGCCCTGATCGACGATGAAAGTCTTCCCTCTTTGGACCGTGACGATCAGCAGGCGCTCCTGAACGCCTACTCGCTGCTTGGTGGGGAACAGGCGGTGGCGTATCTGTCACAGATGATACTCCGTTACAACCCACTTCGCGACGCCCGGTTGGTTTTCTGCCGTACGGCAGCGTTTGAAGCGCTGTCCTACAATGCCTCCGAGAGGGGAGAACGCATGTTGGTGAGGCTGTCATCGAGTTGGCGACCGGATATCCGCAAACAGGCCGCCTATGCTCTGCAGCGAAGGCGCGAGAATATTTTTGGACAAGAAGTATGACCACCCTAACCGAACAAACCCAGGCCCGCGTCCTCGCCGGACAAGTCGAACAGCAGTTACTGAACATCTTCTTCGTGGCCTACAAGACAGCCCGTATTATCGACGAGAATAATCGCACCGTCATCCGTCAGTGTCAGTCGTTCCACCAACTCTTGAGCCAGCTATCGAAAGACTCAGGGGCTGTCTCTATCAAGACGGTATCGGGGCGCTACTTTGTCAATGAGCGGATGGTTCGTTTCGATGATACCGGGCTGTCCGGTGCCGCCTCGGTGGTGAGAGAATGGAAGCAGATAGGTCTGGGCGGCGTACTGTTTGCCGACGGCATTGCCGAGAGTGAATTGAGCGGATTTTTCGCTTTCGTGTCAAAGATCAGGCCGGGATCCGACAACATTGAAGAGTTATCAGCGCGCCTCAAGAGTGCTCAACTATCGCAGGTTAGACTGCTGTCAGCCCAGGACGTGAACTCCCAGCATCGTAACACAGCCGAAGAGATTCGTCGCGACTTCCGCACTGCTGCCCGCGCCACTTTCTTTCGGGCTATGAACGTGGTCCAGGAGACCGTGATGGGCGTGGCCCAGAACAAACAGATCGATATCTCCAAGACCAAGCGCGTGGTCCATACCCTGATAGATCACATTGTGCGCGATGAATCGTCGTTGATCGAACTAGCCGCAATTCGGGATTTTGATGACTACACCTATGCCCACTCGGTCAACGTCTGTGTCTATTCACTGACGACCGGAGTGCGCCTCGGTTTTGATCGACCGCGCCTGGCGCAACTCGGCTTCACCGCCGTTTTCCACGATGTCGGCAAAGTAAAACTGCCCACCGACCTCATTCGCAAACCGGATCGTTATGACGATAACGACTGGCTCCAGATACAGCGCCATCCGCTCTTAGGGGCCAAAACAATCCTGCGCGGCCTGAAGCTCGATGTTCACACGGCGCGCGCCGCCCGCGGCGCCTACGAGCACCATATCAATCCGGACAACACCGGTTATCCTATATTGGAAGGGCGCGAACGTCCGATCAATCTGTTTTCAAAGATCATATCGATAGTTGACAATTTTGACGCCCTGACTTCGGGTCGCGTCTATATCAAGAAAGTGATTCCGCCGGATGAAGTGCTGCGCAAGATGCATTACCAGATGAACGACAAATTCGACGCCTTCCTATTGAAAATTTTCACTGATATCGTGGGCATCTATCCGGCCGGATCGCTGGTGCTGCTGAACACGGATGAAGTGGCGCTGGTACTGACCAACAACGATACCGACCGCGCCCGACCGTATGTAAAGGTCATCGGCAATCAGCAGGGTCTGCTGGCCGAGCAGGAATGGGTCGACTTGTCATTGCCGGAGCAATCCGAGCGCAACATTCTCCGTCTTATCGACCCGGAGCGTTACGGCCTGAATGCCCGGGAACTCATCCTTCGAGACTAAAACCTGAGCGAGAGCGCCGCCGCCACGCCGTTTTCCTCAGTCGGCGCAACTTGCAGAGTCAGATCACTGTCCTCACCTTGACGAGGGAAACCAGACAAGTGGGCATCCACGTAGGCGTCGAACATCGAAAAAAAAGCTACGATTACCGCAAACCACGTGTACTTGTTGCGTTCATCCTGGCGGTCTCGGTAAAGACTGTAATAGTCATTGCGGAGGCTGACGGCGTCGTGTGGCGTCTCGTCAAACAACCGACGGAACTCCGACGCTTGTTGTCCATAGTGAATGGAGCCGCCGATCATCCAGGCTTCAAGGCCGAAGTATACCGCTGCTTTGATATAGCGTCCATTGCCGATTTGGCCCCAGCCCGGAACTACCATCGATTTGAAAAGGGCCCACATCGGTTTTTGTCGCAAGCGCTTTTCCCGATCAAGCGAGTCACTGACCGAACCGTAGGCAGTCAGCACGGTTCCGGGCGCGAACAGGATGGTGTCCACATGGAGGGCGCTGTCGATCAAAATGGAATCGAAGGCCAGGCTATCGGTCGGGACCAGGGTACTGTCAGCCACTTCTGCGCTGTCGGGATTAACGACGATTTCACCCCGGGCCGACGACGCCACGATCAATGTAGCCAGGATACCCAGCGTCCACGACGTCAGCCCGTAGCCCATGGTGTCACCGATAGACCTTAAGTTGTTTTTCCGATATCCTGATATCGAGGATATTGGTCGGTAAGTCGATCAGTTCACCATCAAGATAGAGCGTCCGCCCTTTGGTCGGCTGGATGGTGATAATCGAACCGCGAAAGAGACGGACCTCGCTGCCGTACACGAAGTTTCTTTTGGAAATCTGCCGGGCATAAGCAGCCAGATCCCGATGATTCGCTCGTACGTCGAAGATAATCTCGGCCCGATGGTCGTCGACCAGGGAGGCCGGCGTCATCGGCAAACCAACGGAGTGGGACAGGAGATGAACATTGAGGATAGTGGGTGAGATGTCGAACCGAAAAGCGTCAACCTTCACCACGGTCTTCTTGGGCTCTATATGTGCGACCGTCTGGCTGACCAAACGGGACCACCCGAGAGCCAGCCGGGGCGTTTTGCGCTTGGCCATCATCCGCGCCAAATGCGGCGTCAGGCCAAGACCAATGGCGGCAAAGAACGGCTGCCCGGCTACCGTGCCGGCGTCGATCAGTCGGTAACTACGTTCCATGATCCTCTTGATTGAGGCATCCACACCCAGATCAGTAAAAAGGGAGCGGGCGATATTGTTGAACCGCCCCATCGGAAACAGACCGACCGGCAAATCAGCGGCCAGTGCGGCCCGCGCTACCAGGTTAAAGGTCCCATCGCCGCCACACGCCACCAGGGACGTAACCGGGCCCCGTTTTTGAAACTGCATTGGCAGCAGTCGTCGCCCTCGGCGGTGACCGCACGCCGCCTGTGCGGCTTCCATCAGATTGTTGGCCGTCCGCGGTCTGAGAACAGTATACTGGCCACCCTGTTTCCTGATCCGGGTGGTCAGTTGTTCGATCGGTTCCGGGCGGTAGGCGGCTGCGCTCTCGTTTACGAGGATGCAGACATGAGTCCGTTGATCTTTCTGACGTCGTGGTCGTTGCATTTAATCATTATAGTCAAAAACTGAGGGCCGGGAAACATTTAATGGCAGGGGAGCACATCAAGCCGACAATTCGGTCGCTCAGCTTGCCGCCGTGGATGAATCATTTTGTGGGCTTCTCACGATTTATAGATTGCCCTGCATACCACACTGCGTATATGATTGAGGTGATTATGGAAAACGTCAGCGTCACAAGAACATCGTCGGATAAAATCAAAGGTGGCCTATGGTGGCTGCCGGCGGCGGTGTTGCTGGCCGTGTACCTGCCGGCCCTGATAGACTTGGTGATGGATTGGTACAACGATGCCAACTACTCACATGGTTTTCTCATTCCAATTGTCTCCGGATACCTGCTATTTAGAAAACGTTCGAAACTCGCCGACTCGGTGGGCAGCGTGGATGCTGCCGGACTATGGCTGATCGCGGCCGGAATGGTGCTTTTCGTTTTGGCCAACGGGGCCGCGGAGTACTTCACTATTCGTTTCTCAATGATAGTGACCTTATTCGGTCTGGTGTATTACCTGTTTGGCCGTCAGACCGTCCGATGCTGCTGGTTCGAGTTGGCCTTTCTTGTTTTCATGATCCCGATTCCGTACGTGATCTACTATGCCGCCGCGTTCCCTATGCAACTGATGGCTTCCAAAGTGACGGTAGGAATACTCAATCTCCTCGGCGCCGGGGCCGTACGGCAGGGTAACATCATACATTTGGGTGGTTTGTCGTTGGAAGTGGCCGAAGCCTGCTCCGGCATCCGATCACTGGTCTCGCTGGGCGCTCTGGGGGCAATTTATGCCTATGTTTCATTGCGAAGCGGTCCGGCCAGAACACTGTTATTTCTGTCTACCGTACCGATAGCGATTCTGGCGAACGTGGTACGAGTATTTGTCTCATCGGTGCTGGCGTATGCAGTGGCGGTGGATGTCACGGTCGAGCCTTTGCATTCGATCATGGGACTCCTGGTTTTCGTGGTTGCATTTGTCCTTATGTTTATGGCGGCGTGGTTGCTGAGGAGGGTCTTCGAATGAAGAGGGCGTCACTGATCAGCGCTGTCATTATCCTGCTGGGCGGTGCGCTCGGGAACTACCTGCGATTCGTCACCCAACCACCCGAACATCCACCATCGTTTGACGCCATACCATTCGACCATAACGGCTACTATGGCGAGGAGCGACGGCTGCCCGACTACAATTATGAAGTTCTTCAGGCGGACACTACTACCCTGAGGCTTTACCGCAGTGGCGATGGAAACCTTCTCTGGTTGTTTATCGCCTATTTTGAGTCACAGGAATACGGCAGCCAGATGCACTCGCCCAAACTGTGTCTGCCCGGCGGTGGGTGGCGGATCGAGAACCACGAGCCATTTGATCTACCTTTGCCCAGCGGCGACACCAAGACGATTAACCGTCTGGTTATCGTCCAACAAGACTCGCGCCAACTGATGTATTTCTGGTACCAGACTCGGGGTGGCACTCTGACCAATGAATTCGCCGTCAAGTGGGACCTGGCCGTCAATTCGCTTTTGTTTCGACCGACCGACGCAGCTTTCGTGAGGCTAACCCTGCCGCTTGGGGACCACGATTTGGCGGTGGCCGAAGCCGAGGCGATTAGATTCCTGAACAGCTTTTATCCCTACCTAATGGAAGCGCTTCCCTTCGACAATTAAACTTGAACGCCCGCGCTGGATTTCCTATTATCTTGTATGCTGAGATCTCTGGTAAGACTTGCCCGCCCTTCGCAATGGCTGAAGAACGGGGTGGTACTAGCCGCCTTGGTTTTCTCCGGCGAAGCTATTCATACTTCCGCTTTGGAAATAGCCGCGCTCGCTGTCGCCATTTTCTGTCTGCTGTCTTCGTCGGTCTACGTTCTCAACGATCTGGTTGACCGCGACAAGGATCGACGGCATCCGCTTAAGAAGGCGCGACCGATCGCGTCGGGACAAGTTTCCCCTGCAACAGCGATATTGTTCTGTGCTCTACTGCTGGTGGTGGCTCTCGCGGGAGCATGGTTCATCAACTGGTCGTTTTTCATTATCAGCCTTGGCTATGTTGTTCTCAACCTCTCGTACAGCTTCTGGCTTAAGAACGTGGTGATTGTCGATGCCATGAGTATTGCCGTCGGTTTTGTGCTTCGTGCCTACGCCGGCGCTTACGCCATCGAGGTTCCGGCATCCAAGTGGCTTCTGATCAATACTCTGTTTTTGGCCTTATTCCTGGCTTTTGGAAAGCGACGTCACGAGTTAGTGTTTCTGGAGGGTGACGCCGCTTCACATCGAACCATCCTCAGCAAGTACTCGCCGTACCTGCTGGACCAGTTGATCGGCATTGTCACTGCCTCGGTGGTGGTTGTTTACATGCTGTACACATTCTCCCCGGAAGTTTCAACCAAGCTGGGGACCGAGAATCTGTTCCTGACCATACCGTTTGTCATCTACGGTATTTTCCGTTATCTGTACTTGATACATCAAGAGGAAAAGGGCGGCTCGCCCACCCGGGTGCTTATCAGTGATCGACCGATCCTGGTAAACGTGATTCTATGGCTGGCAACCGTAGTCTTGGTCCTCTATATCGCATAAGTTCCGGGATGCCAACATCTCAGAACTCCACGATAGAGCAGGGGACGTTTCTGCCTAATAGCCAGGCCTGGTCCGTGACATTAGCCCGAACCACTGTCGGTACCGCTTTTCAGTCCAGGGGCAGGCGGTTCAATCGGAGTGAATTGGTCACCACAAAAACCGATGAGAAGGCCATGGCCGCCGCCGCCACCATGGGTGACAAAGTCCAGCCGAACAGCGGGTAGAACAGTCCGGCCGCCAGAGGTATGGCCAGGACATTGTAGAAGAAGGCCCAGAACAGGTTCTGTTTGATAACTCTCATACTCTGGCGGGCAAGTTCGAACATCTTGATAATGTCGCCCAGGTCGGAACGGACCATAACGACGTCAGCCGCTTCGATGGCAACATCGGTGCCGCCGCCGATAGCTATACCTACATCGGCCGCCGCCAGCGCCGGGGCGTCGTTGATGCCATCGCCAACCATGGCCAGACGGAAGCCGGCCTTCTGATAAGACTCTATCACTTCCTGTTTCTGGTCCGGTTTGACCTCGGCCTCATAATACTCCAAGCCAATTGATCGGGCCACACCGGCGACCGTCCGGTAGTTGTCTCCGGAAAGCATCGTCACCCGGCCCATGCTTTTCCTCAGTTCGGCGACTACTTTGGCGGCGTCACCGCGGAGGCGATCGCCCAGAGAAATCAGGCCGATCAGGTTACCGTCCAGAGCTACGAAGACAACTGTTCTTCCCTGGGACATCTCGTCTGCAGCGACATCGGTCTTATCGGAGAGATCGATCCGCTCGGTTTTCAGAAGCGCCTTGTTGCCGATCAGCAGGCGCGCCCCTCGATAAACCGCCTCCATCCCGAAGCCCGGCCGAACCTGCACATTTGAGACCGGCGCCGTCTCAATCTGCTCAGTCTCCATATAGCGTACGATCGCCTTGCCAAGTGGATGATCAGTTTGCTTCTCGGCTGAGCCGGCCATGCGGATAAGTTCTCTCGATGAGGAATTGTCCATAGCGACAACTTCCAAGACTTCTAGTTCGCCATGGGTAAGAGTCCCGGTTTTGTCGAAGATGACGGCGTTGAGGTGGGTGATGTTTTCAAGAATGTCTCCGCCCCTGATGATGAT